>JACQFU010000519.1 GCA_016199905.1 Candidatus Wallbacteria bacterium | reverse complement strand
TCTCCAAGAACGTCCGGATCCTCTACCCGATGATCACGACGCCCGAGGAGCTCATCCGCGCCAACGAGTACCTCGACCAGGTGAAGGCCGAGTTCGAGGAGCGCTCCACCGACTTCGACTGCGAGGTGAAGGTCGGCATCATGATCGAGGTGCCCGCGGCCGCTCTCATAGCCGACCGGCTCGCTCCGATGGTCGATTTCATGAGCATCGGGACCAACGATCTCTTCCAGTTCACGATGGCCGTGGACCGCACGAATCAACGCCTGGCCCCGCTGTTCGATCCCATCAACTTGCCCATGCTCAGGCTCATCAAGTTCGTCGTCGAGCAGGCGGCAAAGTATGACGTTCCCGTCAGCTGCTGCGGAGAGATGGCGAGCCTGCCCGCCGGCTGTCTGGCGCTGATGGGGCTGGGCCTGCGCGAGTTCAGCATGAACGTATTCAGCATCCCTCGGATCAAGCAGCTCATCCGCAGCATCGACGCGCGCGCGATAACCGCCATCGTGGAAGAGGCCATGGTCTGCACGACGACCGCCGAGATGCGTGCCCGGCTCGACGCTTATCTGGAGCAGCATCTCAAGGTCACGAGCGGCGAGTAGCTTTCATGGTAAGATAGCCGTTCCCCGCGCGCAGCCCATGCCCCATCCCATCGACCAGCTCTACGACCAGTATCTCTCTCACGAGAGGACGCCTTTCCCCTTCCGCGAGAACGGCGGATTTAGGGTCTGCCTGATCTATCCGAACAGCTACCGCGTAGGGATGTCGAACCTGGGTCTGCAAACGGTTTACCGGACTCTCAATTCGCTGCCCGGCGTCACGTGCGAACGCGCGTTCCTGCCCGAGTCCGCCGAGGCGCGAGTCTTGAAGCGACACCGCAGCCCGCTCGTGAGCCTCGAGACGCGCCGGCCCCTGGGCCAGTTCCAGGTGCTCGCCTTCAGCATCACCTACGAGATGGACTACCTGAACGTCTTCGAGATCCTCGAGCTGGCGGGCGTTCCGATCGCATCCGTGGACCGCGGGCCTCACGACCCGCTCGTCATCGCCGGCGGCGCAGCCATCACGGCCAATCCGCTCACGATGAACCCCGTCTTCGACCTGATGTTCTTGGGGGAGGCCGAGGTGGGCGGCGCCGAGCTGTTCCGCCGGGTCCAGGCGGGCTACGGGGACGAGATGTGCGACCTGGCGCGCGGCCTGCCTCAGGTCTACGTCCCCTCCGACGAGGTCGACCCGCCCGAGCGCTACCCGACTCTGCCCGATCTGGAATCGTTCTACGCGGCCAGCTCCATCCTCACGCCCAACACCGTGTTTTCCGATACGGCCCTGGTCGAGCTGACTCGCGGCTGCCCGCGCCGGTGCAGCTTCTGCATCGCCAAGGACCTCTACGGAGAGACGAGGAATCTCTCGGTGAACAAGCTGCTGGCTTATGTCGAGACCATCCGTCCCTTCACGGACCGCATCGGCCTCTTCGGAGCCGGGATTTCCGACTACGAGGGGATCGACGGCGTGGTGCGCGCTCTGGGCGATGCCGGAATGGACGTGACGATCTCCAGCCTTCGTTTCGATCGTCTGACTCCCGAACTGCTCGCGGTCTTGCGGCGAGGCCGCCAGAAATCCATCACCGTGGCGCCCGAATCGTTCTCGCAACCCGTGCAGCGATTCCTCAAGAAGGGCTTCGCTTTGCACAAAGTGGAGGAGGGCCTCACGCGCATTCTCGAAGCAGGCTTCGAGCGCGTGAAGTACTACCTGATGTACGGAGTCCCCGGCGAGCAACCCGAGGACTTCGATGGGCTGCTGGAGCACGTGCGGGCCGCCGTACCCCGGCTCGAGGCCGCCGGCACCGAACTGGAGTTGTCTTTCAGCATCCTGGAGCCCAAGCCCCGCACCGAGCTGGCGCGGCTGGCCATGGCCACTCGCGACCAGACGAACCGGGTGGAGGAGTATCTTCGCGCCAACGTTCCGCGAAGCGGCCGCGTGCAGGTCCAGTGGCCCAGCTTCCAGTCGACCTATCTGTCGGATTGGCTCTGCCGCGGCGACCGCGCCGCCGGCCGGCGGCTGCTCGAGTTCTTCCGGCACCGCAGGCCGGGCCAGTCATTCCGCCTCACCTACCGCGACTACCTCTCGGAGATGGACCGCATCCTGGCCGGATCGCAGCAGCCGCGCGCGGTGGTCCGGCCGACTGCCGCGGGTGCCGCCGAAGTGCCGGTCCTCTCCGCATTACACTGACAGGCAGACTCAAGGAAAGAAGACGCATGCTCGATTCCAAGCTTCTCGAAGTGCTGGCGTGCCCCAAGTGCAAAGGCGATCTCGAGTATCTCGCCGACAAGAACGAACTTCGTTGTCAAAAGTGCCGCCTTGTCTACTCCGTCAAGGACGACATCCCCGTGATGCTGGTGGAGGAAGCCAAGCCGTTCTAGGCAGGCTCTCGGGTCGACCGGCTTCGACTCAATTCAGCCGGTAGGTCATCGTCATCCGCTCGGAGCCACGGCGCACGGCCACCTGCATCTCGGGTGCGCGCTGGATCGTGCCGAGCAGACGGAACGCCTTCTGGACGTTGTCGATCAGGTCCCCGTTGACCGTCTCCAGGATGTCGCCTGCCTGCACTCCCAGGCTCGCGGCGTAGGACCCCTCCTTGATCTCCTGAACGTAATAGCCTGCGAACTTGGAGTTCTCATAGTAGGGCTCGGCGATGACCTGCGAGAGGAAGTTGGCGGGATTTCCGAATTGCCGCACGAGGTCCGCGCGAGGCACGTCCCGCGTCACAAACTGGCCTGGCGACGCGGACATCGGGGCCGCCGCCGGCGGCGGCTCCGCGTAGACGACGGGCGGCGGTCCCGAGTCGAACGCAGGGGGTGGCGAGACGTCCGGACTCGGGCCGGCCGTATCGTCCGGCAAGTCGAGATACTCCTCCCGACCACCGGTGCGCAGTGTCACGCGCTTGCGCTCGATAACGGCGACGGTGCGGCCGGTAAGCGACTCTCCGATCCGGTAGGACTCCTGGCGGCCGCCGGGCTCCTGAATGATGGCCGTGCTGAACTTTCCCGCCACCATCGTGCCGAGCAGTTTCAGACCCGAGGCGCGCCTCGGACCCGGTGGCGGTGGAGGAGGCGCAGGCTGGGCTGCAAGCGGCAGAGCAGGCGGTAGCGGCGCAGCGGGCGGTGGCTTCTGAATGTCGATCCCCAGCGGGTTGCGTTCCAGGACGTACTCGAAGCTGGCAGTGCGCAGAGGCTGCGAAGCGTTGAGGGCCAGCGAGGGCACGTCAATCCTGGTCTGGGAGGAGTCCTGGGACCCGGGTCCGCCGCGCAGCGCTCCGATGCTCGCGACGGCCACCACCGCCGCCGCGGCCAGCAGTCCGGGAGTCCCGCGCCTGGACGTTACGGATCGCCACGCGGACAGCCGGCCCCAGCGCCAGGACTCGCCTCTTGCCCGAACCATCGCCACAAGCTGCCGGGCAGCCTCTCTTGCCTTTCCAGTCAACATCTCGCCGGGATCACCCGAAGTTCATGTCGATAGGATTGCAGAAAACCATTAGGCAGCCTGTTGGAGGACAAAGAGATGGTTGGACGTCGATTCAGGATCGCAGCGGTCGCCCTGGCAGGACTGTTCGGGTGCGTGGGGGCGTGGGCGCAGGAGCTGGACGGACAGATCTCCGCGGACCCATCCGGGGTTCCCTGCGTTTTGAAAGACGACATCGACGGCAAGGCTCGGGAGGTCGGCAAGCTCAAGGGCGGCGACCTCGTGAGGATCTATCTCCAGATCTCCTCGAGCAGCCACTACTTCGTCAAGCTCAAGTCGAGCGCGCCGGGTGAAGGCAGCGGCTGGGTGCCGCGTTCTCGCGTCGAGCTGGCCAAGCCCGAGACCGCCAGCGAGCCCGCCGAGATCCACGCCATCGCCTCCGCGAAGCTCGAGACCGCAGCGGGCAGCCCATCCGTCAAGCGCGACGCCACCGGGGAGAAGAACGCGCCCGAGCCCCTCAACACGGACCGATGGGACATTCCGAAAGACCACTGGGCCCGGACCGCCATCGAGGAGCTCGCCAAGAATGGCTTGCTGAGGGTTCCGGCCGGCCATTTCGACGGCGACAAGACTGTCACCCGCTACGAGATGACGGTCCTGGCGCAGCGCCTCTTCGCCCGTTCGAAGGAGTCGGCGGAGCAACTCGGTGAGCAGCTCCGCAAGGTGGAGGGCGTGAGCGACAAGGCCGCCGCCGACGTGAAGAAGTTGGCGGGGCGGATCAAGGACGTCGAGGTCCAGGTGGCGAAGCTGGCCCACGCTCCGGCGCCGGCCCTGGCCGCGGCCGGGACGAATCACGCCTCGATCGAGGGCGCTCGCGACCTCTCACGCGACATCGACAGCCTGCGCCAGACCTTCACGCGGAGCATCGCCGGCCTGGCCCTGGACCGCAGCAAGGTCGAGGACTACAGCAAGGGCTGGCAGGCCGTCCTGGGGCGCCTCGACTCTATCGAGAAGAAGCTGCGCGAGATGGACTCCGGCACGGCCGAACAGCAGGGCTGACGCCGCTAGGACCCAGGGCGAATCACGAGGGAAGCGTCAGGCGGCCCCGGCTCCGCTCTCCTGGATCCAGTCGCACCCGGTCTCGCCGGCCACGTCCAGGCGCGGGTTGAAATCGGAACCGCCTTCGCTCAGCGACGGGTGAAGCTCGTAGAGCAGATCCACGAACGCATCCACGACTCCGGGATCGAACTGGGAGCCTTTGTTGCGCGCCAGCTCGGCGATTCCGTGCTGGTAGCTCATCCCCTTGCGATACGGGCGCGTCGTGACCATCGCATCGAAGGCGTCGGCAACGCAGACGATCCGCGCGCCGAGAGGGATCTTGTCACCCGCCAACCCGTACGGGAAACCCTTCCCATCCAGGCGTTCGTGGTGGTGGCGGATGATCTCCGTCACGTCTTTCAAGAACTCGATCGACTGGATCATGTTCGCTCCCAGCAACGGGTGCTTACGGATGATCGCGATCTCTTCCTCGGTGAGAGCGCCGGGCTTCAGGAGTATCGAGTCCCGGATGCCGATCTTGCCGATGTCGTGCAGGAGCGCGCCGTGGCGGATCATCTCCACCCTCTTGGACGGCAGATCCAGCTTCTGGGCGATCCGCACCGAGTCCTTGGCCACGCGGCGCGAGTGGCCGTGGGTGTAGGCGTCCTTCGCCTCCAGCGCGTTGGCCAGCGAGCGGATCGTCTCGAAGTAGCTCGTGACCAGGGTCTGATAAAGCCGCGCGTTCTCGATGGCGATCCCGCAGTGACCCGACAGCGTGGAGAGGAATCGCAGATCGTCGGAGGTGAACGGGCGACTGCTGGTGAGCGAACGTTCGAAGTTGAGGACTCCCAGCACGCGGTCCTTGT
This sequence comes from Candidatus Wallbacteria bacterium, assembly GCA_016199905.1. Lineage (GTDB taxonomy): Bacteria > Muiribacteriota > UBA6191 > JACPRK01 > JACPRK01 > JACPRK01. Next base: position 14,925 of record JACQFU010000519.1, on the reverse strand, counting down.
TGATGACCGGCGCGCTCATCAACGTGAGCGGTTCCTCATTCTTGACGCGCTCCAGGTAGCGCGGGTCGTGACGCGTGTTGGCGATCAGCGTGGGTTGGCGCAGCTCGGCCACGATGCCCGCAATACCCTCTCCCGGCCGGAACGTCACCGAGCGCGCAAAGTCCTCGTCGAGCCCCTTGCTCACGCTCACCTTCAGCACCTGCTGCTTCTCGTCCCAGAGCATCAGCGAGCCCCGCTCCGCCCCGATGATCTCGCTGATGTTATGGATGATGTACGTGAGCACCTCTTCGAGGTCGAGCGAGCTGTTGAGCGTCTGGCCCAGCGCGTTGATGAGCGTCAGCTCCGCCACCTGGCGCCGGCTGCGCGAGAAGAGCCGCGCGTTGTTCACCGCGTGCGCGATGTGTCCGGCCAGCGTCGACAGCAGGTCGAGGTCGGCCTTGCCGTAGACGATGTTGGTCGTGCCCGTCGCCACGAGCAGCGCCCCCAGTGCCTCGCCGCCCACCAGCAGGGGCGCGCACATCGTCGCATGGCTGTCGCTCACCACATAGCCCTGGAACTTCGCCATCGACTCCGTGTCGCCGGGCCGGATCAACATCGCCTTGCGGTTCGACATCACCCAGGCGAAGAGCCCGCCGTCGGCGCGGCTCGCGTCGACCTTGCGGATCTCTTCCTGCCCGGCGACCTTCACGTGCAGCGACCGCTCGCTGCCCTCCGCGATCAGCAGCACGGCTCCCGAAGCCGAGAAGACCTTCGCCGCCTGCTCCAGCACCTTGGGAATCACTTCGTTGACGTCCAGCGATCCGCTCGCCACGGCCGCGACCTCGTGCAGAGTTTCGAGCTGCTCGAGCTTGCGTTGCCGCTCCTCGTGCAGGTTCACGGCGTCCAGCACGGTCGAAACCTGAAACGCCAGGCTCGAAAGCAATTGCTGGTCGAAGGAGCTGAAAGCATTCGTCTCCGGCGCATCGACGACCAGCACTCCGATCACGCGGTCCTTGCGCCGGATCGGCACCGCCAGCTCCGAGGACGCCTGGTAGCCGACGAACAGGTAGCGATGGTCCTTCTGGGTATCGGGGATGTTGAGCGGCTCGCCGTGTGAGACGACCCAGCCGCTCACGCCCTCGCCCACCGCGATGCGCAGCTCCCGGTCGAAGTCCGTCATCACGCCGCGGGCCGTGACGATCTTCAACTGGTTGCCCGACTCGTCGAGCAGCAAGATGTACCCGTTGGCCGCGTTGGTGAGGTAGGTGGAGATGTCCGTCAGGTAAGCCAGCAGTTCCTCGGAGTTCGGCGTCGTGTGGATGATCTTCGTGGAGTCGATGAGCGACAGCAGCAGCGTCTGCTTCTTTTGAAGCTCTTGCCCCAGGTGGGTCGCCCGAAGGCGAGACATCATCCAGTCCCGGATCAGGGCGAGCGCGCCCTTGGAAGCTTGAGGCAAGACCGGGTAGTCGGCCCGCCGCGGCCTGAGGTCGGGATGCTCTTCGAGGAACTTCTCGCGGGCCCGGACATCCTCGAAGAATGGGCCGGTCAGCAGGTACCCCAACCGTCGCGTGTCGAGGTCTATCGGCAGCAGAAACCAGGTGAATCCGAAGGGGCAAACGAACAGCCGCCCGTCCTGGCGCACGTCCCCGGACAGGGAGGTGACGCAGTGGCGGCGCGTGCAGCCCTCCGTCCGGTCCATTCCACAGCCCACCTCGCCGTCGGTGATCACGGCGCTGGCCTCGGCCGGCGAGAGGAAGCGGCTCGAAAGCCCAAGAGCACTCTTGATCAGGTGAGTGACGGTGCGCCGCTCCCGGGAGGAGAACGCAGCGTCGAGGTCGCGCATGTCCGTGGTCATGTCCCGATCGTTCCTTCGACCGGCTGGCCCCCGGCCGGCCCCGTAGCCTATCACAGGCCACGGGCTCCGATGCTAGAGTCCCCTGCGATGGCGAGCGCAAATCCGAGGCCGAGGCTGGGGCGGCGGACGGCTTACAGGATCTTGCTTCACGAGGCATGCCGGGCAGGCGAGGTCCGCGAGCGGGAGCCGATGCTGCGCGAGCTGGCCGACGCGCTGCGCCTCGAGGAGTCCGAGATTGCGCCGCTGCTGGAGCAAGAATTGGCGCTCTGCCGCGACAAGCCCAGGCGGCCTTTCGAAGCCAGCAAAGCGATGCGCGCGGCGCTTCGCATTGCGGTCGCGGGCCCGGCGGTCGGCGAAAAGGAAGCCAAGATCCTCTCCAAGCTCGCCCGCGCTCTGGGCATCAGCCGTGAGGATCAAGAGGAGATGGCTCGGGCGCTCTCGGCCGACCTCGCAGCAGGCCGGCCCGTGGAAGCAGCGCAAACCTCGCCCGAGCATCGCCCGGCCGATGCCGGCATCGAACCGGCCGAGCTGCCGTCGAGCGACGATTACGGCGAGTTGGTTCGGCAACTCGATGCGTGGGCCGCCCCCGAAGAGTCGCCAGCGCCTCCCGCACCTGCCCCTGCGGCCACGCTCGAGCAACCACGGCTGCCCCGGTCCGCCGGCGGCGCCGTGCGCGGGATACGAGCGCCATCCCCACAGTCCCCTTCTGCAGCCGAGCCACCCGCGGCCCGAACGGTTCCGCTGACGCGCCCGGCTCCGGTGCATACGCCGTTGGCTGCGTCCCGCCAGGGCCTGCTCCGGGCTGGGGCCGCGAGTTGCGTCCTGCTGGCGCTTGCTATCGGACTGAAACACTCCTCCAACTCCGGAGGCAAGCCCCTCCAGGTCCGGCCTCGCCCCCACGCTCGAATCGAACACCAGGCGGCGGTGGCGACTCCGGTCGCGTCGGCGCCAGTCCCCGGTGCCGCTCTGCTTCCCGGGAGAGCGGCCGCACGTCCGCCTCCGTCGCTGCCGCCCGGGCCGCAGTTCCTTGCAGCCGAAGCGGCGGCCGCGGCGGCCCGATCGCGCGAACTGGCCCGCATCGTAACCGCCAATGACGCGATCGCCGGCGACGCCTCCACGCGTCCGACCAACCTGCTGCGCGTGGCAGACCTGGCCTGGGGCCAGAACGAGAGCGGCCGCGCGCTGCTGCGGATCGCCCGCGATCGGGGCGACTCGCAGCGTCTGCCGGCCGTGCTCGCCCTGTCGCGTCACAGGGTCCAGGACGTATCCGACACCTGCGAGACGCTGGCGCGCTCCTCGGTTCAGACCGCCCGGTGGGCGGGCCTGCTGGGACTGGCCCGCATCTCGGGCGACCGTCATCGCTGGGAGGCGGAGGTGACGGCGCTGAAAGACCCCTGGGCGATGGCCCGATTCCTCGGCAACGCGGGCGACCCGGAAGCCATCCCCCTTCTGGTCAAGTGCCTGCGGGCACCCGAGCCCGGCATTCGGCTGGAAGCCGTGGGACTGCTGGCGCAGGGCGGTTCTGCCGGCGTGGGTGCTCTGGGCGATCACACCGCCGTCGATGCCGCCATCGAGTTGGTCAGCGACTCGGACCCGCGGGTTCGGGCCGCGGCGCTGGACTGCCTGGGGCAGATCGCGGACCGCTCGGCCCTGCCGTTCCTCCTTCGGATGCTCTCGAGCCCGAGGCCGGCGGAGCGGCTGGCCGCGTTGCGCGCCCTGGCGGCGCTTGGGGACAACGAGGCGGCGGCGCCGATGCTGGCGGCTCTATCGGACCCGGAGGTAGAGGTTCGAGAGGGCGCGGCCGCGGCGCTGGCCGGGTTGGACGATCTGCCCGTGGAGTTCCTGGCGGGCCGGCTGAAACGGCTGGAGCGCGGCACGGAGGTCCGGCTGCTGCTCGCGCACGTGCTCCTGCGACCCGAGCATCCAGGCATCCTGAAGGCGCTGTGGCCTCTTCTGCCCAGCCTCGATTCCTCCGAGCGGAAAATGGCTGCCGAGCTGCTGGAGCTGCTCGCCGGATACCGCGCCCGGCGCTCCGAGGTCTCGGCCGGCGTCCGGGACGCGCTGGTCAGATCCGGGGCCGAGCTGAGCGATGCGCTCCGCGATGCGCAGAAGCGGATCGCAGACATGGACAGGGACTCGACGGACGGAGTCGCGGCGCTCGAAAGGGACCTCTCGCAAGGGTCCGACGACGCGCAGGTCCGTGCTTCCCAGCTCCTGGCCGCGGTGTCCGGCGCCGGCGCCTTCGACCGGATCGCCCGATTGGCGAGGGCCCCTCACCCGGCAGTCCGCCGCAAGATCGTGGCGATCCTGGTGCGCCTCGCGCACCGTGAGGAGCTGCCCTTCCTGAGGGATCTGCTATACGCCTCTCATCCCCAGGAACAGCCTCTTCTCGCGGAGGGGCTGGCCCGGCTTGGTGATTCCCTGGCGTCCGATTTCTTCGCCTGGCAGCTCCAGAGCTGCTCGGGCGAAGGCATGGAGCGGCGCGCTCAGCGGCGCCTGGCCGCGTGGGGCCTGGCGCGCATCGGCGTTCCGGAGGCGGCCGGCCCGTTGCTGAAGGCGCTCGGCGATACTTCCTGGCAAGTCAGGGCTGTGGCCGCCTGGGGCCTTTCGAGGTCGGTTTCCCTGGGCGTCGTCGGCGGGCCGGAAGCCGACGACGTGCGGCTTCGCCTCGTCGATCTCTTGCGCGACCCTCGCCTCGAAGTTCAGTGGGCAGCCGGCGGAAAGTGAGGCCTCAGAACCCCTGCGCGGCCTTGCCGCGAAGCGCGGAGAGTCGCACGCGAAGCCGCCTGACCGCGGCCGTGTGAACCTGCGACACGCGCGAGTCGGTCACGCCCAGCACCTTCCCGATCTCACGCATCGTCAGCTTCTCGTAGTGATACAGGCTGATCACCAGGCGCTGCTGCTCGGGCAGCTTGTTGATCTCTTCGGCGATGATGCGGCGCATCTCCGATTGCTCGACGGTCGCTTCCGGGCCGGGGCCACCGCGGAACTCGACCATGTCGGACAGTGACACGGCGCCGTCACCCTCGTCGTCTCGCTCGTCCAGCGAGCGCAGAATCGTCTTGTGAAGGTCCTGCCGAAGCTTGTGCAGCTCGCCAATCCGGATGCAGAGGCGGCCGCAGATCTCCTCGTCGGTCGGAGGCCTGCCGAACTGGACTTCCAGCTCCACGGTGGCCTCCTCGAGCTTGCGGGCCTTCTGGCGAACCGAGCGAGGGGCCCAGTCGCCGGTGCGCAGTGCGTCGAGGATGGCGCCTTTGATGCGAGTCTTGGCGTAGGTGGGGAACTGGATCTTCAGCTCGGGGTTGAACTTCTCCACCGCGTCGATGAGCCCGAACAGCCCGTCGCTGACGAGGTCGTCGTAGCTGACGCTGGCCGGAAGTCCGATCGCCATGCGACCTGCGACGTACTTCACCAGTCGCACGTTGCGCACGATCAGTTCGTCGCGGATCTTGTCCGCCAGCTCTCGCTGCTTGCGCATGGCCTCGGGCTCGGCCTTCTGCTGCTTCAGACGCACGTGTTCTCCGCGGGCCCGCTGATAGTCGCGGAACAACCGATTGAGTTCTTCGTTCGCGTCCGAGACGGCGTCAGAGACGGCATCCTCCTGGACCGGCTCGAGATCGAGCTCGATGGGGGCAGCCGGAGTCGGGCTACCCTCGGGTCGGGCGGGTCTCACTTGTTCCAGGTCGCGCTCTCTCTGCATGAAGTCACCTCGATAAGGGTCCGTAGTATCAGCCAAGGAAGTTATCGGCAAGACAGGAACGATCGTCGCAGAACATTTTTTGTCAGATCCAAAATTGCCGTGAAGTGTGCTAAAGTTCGCCCCCTCTCCGGATTCTCGCCGGTGAGGATCGCCCCCTGGACGAGCAAGGAGACCAGAGATGATCCCCGGACAGTACCCGCCCCCCGTGAAGCCCGAAGAATTTGTGATGCCTCCTGCCGCCTCGGCAGATGGCTGTATCGACGTCGGCGTGCTCTTCGTCGGGGCGGGCCCCGCGAGTCTCGCGGGCGCCATTCGACTCTCTCAGCTGCTGGACTCGGCGCCCGATGTGAAGGCGTCTCTGGGCGACATGCCGGTCGTCATCGTCGACAAGGGCAAGTATCCGGGCGCCCACCTGCTTTCGGGTGCCGTGCTCAACCCCGGTGCCTTCCGGAAACTCTTCCCCGACATGAAGATGGAAGAGTTTCCCTTCTTCGGTCCGGTCCCGGGCGAGACCGTCTACTTCTTGACCCGGAACCGCGCTATCGCGCTGCCGGTGATTCCGCCGACGATGCAGAACCACGGCAACTACATCGCGAGTCTAAGCAAGGCAGGCAAGTGGCTGGGCGAGAAGGCCGAGGAGCAGGGCGTCACCATTCTCCCCGAGACGGCGGCCCAGAAGCTGGTGGTCGAGGGCGGGGCCGTGAAGGGAGTCCGGACGGGCGACAAGGGTTTGGACCGCGACGGCAAGCCGATGTCCAACTTCGAAGAAGGTCCGGAGATCCACGCGCGTTTCACGGTGCTCGGCGAAGGCCCTCAGGGCCACCTGACGGGAGCCGCGCTGGCGCACTTCGGCGTGAAGCGCTCTAGCCCGCAGATCTACTCCCTGGGAGTGAAAGAGGTCTGGGAGGTCAAGAAGCCGCTCGATCGCGTCATCCACACGATGGGATGGCCGCTGAGGGCCGGCGCCGGCTACAACGAGTTCGGCGGGAGCTTCTGTTATCCGCTCGGGCCCGACAAGGTTTCGATCGGTCTGGTGGCGGGCCTCGACTACCGGGACGCGAGCCTGTCGGTGCACGATCTGTTCCAGCAGATGAAGAGGCACGCGCTTTTCGCCGAAGTCCTCGAAGGAGGCAAGCGGGCCGAACGCGGCTGGGGAGCGAAGACCATTCCGGAAGGCGGCTACTGGTCGCTGCCCGAGAAGCTCCACGTTCCGGGGGCGGCCATCGTGGGCGACTCCGCGGGGTTCGTAAACGTCCCGACCTTGAAGGGCATCCACTACGCGATGTGGAGCGGGATCTACGCGGCGGAAGCGATCTTCGACAGCCTCCGGGCCAAGGCGGACCCGTCGGCCGACTCGTCGCTGGCAGGCTACGACCAGGCCGTTCGCTCCAGCTTCATCGAGCGTGAGCTGTACGAGGTCCGGAACATGCGCCAGGCGTTCCGCTACGGACTGTACGTCGGTGGCGCGATCGCCGGGATGATGACGCTCACGAAGGGGGCGTTCCCAGGAGGCAAATGGGAGATTCACTCCGATGCCTCGTTCCCCATGTTCGACACCGGGCTCGAGTGGCCCAAGGCCGACGGCAAGCTGACGTTCGACAAGCTCGACAGCGCCTTCGCCAGCGGCAACCGAAGCCGCGACAACCAGCCCAACCACATCCGCGTCAATGCGGCGGCGCCCGAGCTGCTCGGCAAGACCTGGATGCGGATGTGTCCGGCCGGCGTCTACGAATGGCACGAGAAGGACGGCAAGAAGGAGCTGTTCGTCAACGGCACCAACTGCATTCACTGTGGGGCCATCACCGCCAAGGGCGGCCGGCTCACGCCCCCGGAGGGCGGCAGCGGTCCCGAGTACACTCTGATGTGACGGGGCCTAGAACTCGCCGGCGCCGATGCCGGTCTGCTCGCGCTTGTTGCCGCTGCGGATCAGGCGCACGGGGTTGATTTCCATCGGTCCGTCGGCCTGCCGCTCTTTGGTCTTGTCGTGATAGGTGTGGCACTCGGTGCAGCCGTGCTGGGAGCCGCCGGCGGCAGAATGGCAGACCAGGCAGGTCACGGCCGTGGGCAACAGCACGTCGGAAGTCTCGGCGCTTCGGGCGGCGCTGGCGTGGCAAACGGAGCACGTGAGGGTCCGGTGCGCGCGATGGCTGTAGGTCGCGTGCTGCATCCAGCGCACCGGGATCTTGGTAGGGACGACTTCCTGGAGGTCCCCCTTTCCCGGACGCAAGTCGTGACAGAGCTTGCAGGTTTTGCCGAAGAGCTGCCTTTCGACCTCGCGAGCCTGCCTGGCGATCCACTCCGCCGTGTTCACCGGGGTCGCGGGGCGGCTGGCGGTTCCTCGACGCAGGCGCGTCGGGCTCTCGGACTGGGCGGGCTGCATTCGCTCGGGATGCTGGCTGGCCGAGACCGCGAGTTGCTGGGCGACCGAAGCGCGGACCGCGGCGGGGACCTCGTGGGGAGCCACGGCGCCGGGCACGCACAGCCCCAGCGCGAGCGGGTGGCAATCCTTGCATTGCTTCTCGAAGGTGATGGGGCGCATGTAGCGGCCGGCCTCGTCGGCGAAGTGGCAGCCGGTGCAGGCCAGCGTTACGGGTCCCGTCGCTCCCTGCAGGCCCTTCTTCATGTGCTTCAAGTGGTTGTAGCGAACGACGGCCAAGTCCTTGGCGCCGGGCCTCACCGCGGCGAACTCCGGGTGCCCGTCGTTGAAGGACTGGATGGAGGAATCGAATCCACCGGGCTGGCCCGTGGTCTTCAGGTCCGAGTGGCATCGGACGCAGTGTCGATCGTTGGTCCGGGAAAGGCGCGTGTGGCCCTTGTGCTCCTCGTGGCAGCCCGCGCAGTCGGGCGTGAACGTTTGGTTGCCGTGGTGGACCGGGGCCTCGTGGCAGCGAACGCACTTGGTGTCCGGGACCCCTTTCCACGGTTCGTGGCACGCCTGGCAATCGTTTTCGAACATTCGGTGGCGCGTGGCCACCGGACCGCTGGTGAAGATGTCGTCGCCTTGCATCACGGCCAACAGGAGCCAGACTGCGGCCAAGATGGGAGCCGCCAGGGTGGCGTTGCGCATCGCCGTGCGCCACGGATGCGGGTGCTTGAAGTAGTCCAGCTCGATCCTGGAGGCCAGCGCTTTGGTCGATCGGTCTCGGGCCATCTTTTCAGAACTTGAACGACATCAGGGCGTGCACCACGGTGAGCAGGATCAACACGCCCGACAGCGGGGCGTGGAGGAACAGCCACCCGTGGAGCCAGTGGTGCAGTTTGATCTGCGTTTCCATGCCCAGACGCTCGTTGCAGATCTCCTCCAGCCGGCCCGCCGGGTCCTGGAGCGCCGGGGGCAGAATCTTCCGGAGGTGCGCGAAGTGCGCTCGCGCGCGCGCGGGCGTGGCCAGAATCTGGTTGCCGAGTCGATCGGCCGCCATGAAGTCTTGGATCGTACGCAGGTAGAAGTCCTTGAGCGGTCCGCTTCCCTCCACGGGACCTGCGGTTTTCCCCTTCGACTTGGCTGCCGGTTTCGCTGGAGCCGACGGGTCCGACGGGTCTGGTGGCGCCACCGACTCCTCCGGAGGCGCCTGCAGCGGACCGCACACGCTCTCGACCACTTCGATCGCCTCGGCACGCAGTTGCTCGAGCACGTGCGGGATCTGCTCGTAGGTGGTCTCCGTCTCTACCTGGTTGGTCATCAGCCGCGGCAGGAACTGCTGCAGCACCAGACCGTGGATGCCGCTCGCCACAACGATCGCCAGCAGGATCATCAATGCCTGAGTCAGCGCGCCCCCAACGGCGAACCCCGCGTGAAACAGGATCATCGGCACCGAGAGCACTCCCAACCAGATGTGCGCTCGCAGCCAGAACGCGGCGTTCCCCAGCCGCCACGTGGGCACTTTCTTGCGCACACCCAGCAGTCCGCAGAACAGGATCATCGCCGTGCCTACAACCCCGTATGCGAGCCCCACAGGGGTGCCGCCCCGAGGTCCGTTGGGCTCCAGGCGCGCGTAACAAACATACGCGACCGTCGAGGCCGCGGCGAACGTGAGGGAGCCCGCCAGCCAGCGCTTATGGCTTCGATCCAGGAGCAGGATTCCCCTCCTTGGCCGCCCGGCCGGTCGGGGGCTGGCCCGTCGAGAGTTGCTCGGAGAAGAACGCGTGCGGCGCGACTCTCATCGCCGCCTCGTGCGGACAGGCGGCCACGCAGGCCGGCTGCGCGTGCTCCGTGCACAGATCGCAGGTGGTCGCCTTCTTCTTCATCACGGCCTTCACCGTTCCGGGATTCTTCGGGTCGGGCTCGTCGACGTTGAACGGATGCATCGTGATATTGCCGTAAGGGCACCCCTTCGCGCAGACGCCGCAGCCGATGCACCAGTCTTCGATGACGATTTCCAGCGAATGGCGGCGGCGGATGGCGCCCACCGGACAACCGATCATGCAGAGCGGGTCACGGCAAGTGCGGCACGAGGTGGGCACCAGGTACCTGTCGAACCTCAGTCCGACCCGGATCAAACGAGTGACGCCGTCGTGGGCCGAGGCGCAGGCGCGCACGCACTCGTCGCAGCGAGTGCAGCGGTCCAGGTCCAGCAGAAGCAAGTTCTGCGCCTCCATCAGGCCCTGTTCCAGAAACGCCTCCAGCGGCACGGACTGCGTGATCGCCAGGCGCTGGATGCTTTCGGCCTGCCGCGCCCGGGTCACCAGCTCCATTGCCTGCCGGATATTCGGGTACTCGTTCACCAGGCTCCGGAAGTCGTCGGCCGGGATGCGCACCAGCTCCACGTGGTCGAGCGCCGTGCAGGTGGCGCCTCGCGGGACCTGAGCCAGAATGCCCATCTCTCCGAAGTGCGAGCCGCGCTCGCTGTATGCCAAAACCACGTCGCCGCCCGGCGCCTGCTGGCTGACCTTCACGAAGCCGATCCGAACCAGATAAAAGGCGTCGGAAGGATCTCCCTGCCGGAAGATCACCTGGCCCGGGTCGTATCGCACCAGCTCGACCTTGGAGCGAAGCCGATCGATGAACTCGCTGCTCAACCCCTTGAGGATGGGAAGACTGCGCAGGTGCTGCTCCAACGCCCGCTCCCGGTAGTTCTTGTCGGCCTTGTCCTTGAACGCGGGGTTCTTCAATAGCAGTGAAAGGATGTTCGAGAGCATCTCGAGCATCTCGCAGTCCTCGGCTGCCCGCACGGTCGCCGAACGCGGGTAGCGGCTCATGCAGGTCATCTCGCCGAAGAGCTCGCCCTCGCCAAGCTGCGCTTGTGGGTGCAGGAACGGCAGGTCGATCGGCGCGTCGATCGGAATCAAACGGTCGTCCCGCGCGTCGCGAGGGTCCTCCCTCTTGCTGACCAGAAAGCTCTTGAGCTTCTGAAAGAAACCGCGCACTCCGCCGGACGTCTTCACGTGCGCCATCGGCGTCGCGATGTAGACTTCAACCTTGCCCGACAGGACGTAGAACGCCGTCGAGCCGAAGTCGCCCTCGCGGCAGATCAGTTCGCCCTTCTTGAACCGCCGCCTGGATACGGCCCCGGCGTTCTTCTCGAGCAGGGACTTCGAAATTCCCTTGAAGATCGGGATTGCCAGGAGCGCGTCGGCGGCGAGCGCCTCCCCTGCGAGCTTGGGCGCACCTTCCGGCGGCGCGGCAGTCGCAGCCGGCGCCCCACCAGCGGAAGGCTCTGTGCTCACAGTTCCCTCCCTGGTTGCGCGGCGCCTGTCGCCGCTCGCTGCGAGGCGGCGTGCGGCTGCTCGGCCCTGCGAATCGTTCGTTCCACGTCGGCGCGCAGTGCGCTCAAGGCCCCATAGAGCGTGTCGCCCGGGCAATCGGTCGAGTTGAAGTCGCGGTGCCCGTAGATCGCCCGGCTCGAAATCCCGTATTTGCCCGCCAGGTACGCCAGCAGACGCACCAGCGACGCCCGGGCGCTCGGACTGATCCGTTCCTCGCCGCGATTGAAGTTGCCCAGGACGCAGATGCCCAGCTTGTGGCGGTTGGGGCGCGAGTGGGAGCCGTTTGCGCCCTCGGGTCGTCCCTGGTACACGGTCCCGTCCGGCGCGATCAGGTAGTGGTAGGCGATGTCGTTCCAGCCGCGCTCGTGCATGTGATACGCCTGTATGCCTCGGATGGTGCCGCAGCCGCGGCAGTGCGCCGCGCGCGGCTCCGACGAGTGGTGCACGGTCAACTTGCCCGGGTTGAGCGCCTCGTAGGCTTCCCGCGGGGCACGGCTGCCCCAGGTCTCGCGTCCAACGATCGGCGGCGGCTCCACCGCAACGATCGGACCCGAAATATCCGGCGGCTCCGGATAGGTGGCCGCGCCGCCGCCGTTCCCACCGACAGGACACTCCTCATTGCTCGAAGACGCCAATGGTGCCACCACCTCCGCAGAGTAGCAAACAAGGGTGACTCGAGTCACGAGAGGAGATGCGGCAGGGTTGGAGCTGCCCAGAGTCACGCGCAGTTGCACGGCGTCGGCGGGCGCTTCGAGCGGGAGCCGGACGCCAGGAGCCAGAGTTTGCCAGTCCGTCAGGTGCCCGTCGCTCGAGCGCACGGCGCGCACGTCCCAACTTAGCCTACAACCTGCGGGAATCTGCGACACGGCCTCGAGCTCGACTACCGATAGAGCTATGTCGGAACGTTCCGCGCGCCAAACCAAAGAGCCCTGGGCCAGCCGCCGCCCCCCGGAAGCGGCCAGCTCCAGCGCTCCGCCCGGCATGGCCGACACGCCGACAGCCGCCTGGCAACGGCCGGGCTCTCGCGTCGGAAAGTCGAACCGCACGGCGGAAAAGCCCGTCTGCGCGCCCAGCAGAAGCAAGGTCGCCAGAAGACTCAGTTTTGCTCGGATGCCGGTATCGCGTGCCATCGAAAACGAGAGCGCGTTGCCCGGATGTTATAGTATTGTCCCGCGGGCAAACCGTCAACCGGGCGGGTGCTCGCTCGACCCAAGGAGGTTTCGATGCGACTCTCCAGAGCCGTGGTGGTGGTGTTCGTCGTGTTCGCGCTGGCTTCCGTGCAGATTCCGACCGGCAGCCGTGCCAATCGCCCCCTTTTCGCTGGCCAACTCCTGGCCGTCGAGCGCCAGAGCTTGCGCGTGATGGGCGCGGCAAGCTGCAACACGGCCAAGTGTCACGGCGCCACCGAGCTCATCAAGGACCGCGTGGGCAAGTCTTGCATGGCCGGCACGCTCTGGACTGCCAAGGACAAGCACGCCAAGTCGTTCCTCAACCTCACCGAGAAGAAGGGTTTGGAAGTCGCCAAGAAGATGAACATCGACAAGCCCGACACGAGCGAACGCTGCCTGGGTTGCCACGCGCTGAATGTCCCCGCCGCGCAGCGTGACAAGAAGTTCGATCTCGCGGATGGCAACACTTGCGAACAGTGCCACGGCCCCGGCGAGAAGTACCTCGAACCGCACGCCGAAAAGGGTTGGACGAAGGCAAAGAGCATCGCCGTCGGCGCCCTGGACACCAAGGACGTCTACGTGCGCGCCGACACCTGCATCCCCTGTCACGTGGGCATCGACCACGACATGATCGACGCCGGCCATCCCTATCCCTCCTTCGAGCTCGACACTTTCAGCGCCACGATGCCGCCGCACTGGGTCGAGGGGGAGGCGCCGCTGTCCGTGAAGGCCTGGTCGGTCGGCCAGGGCGTCGCCCTGCGCGATTCGCTGAAGTGGGTCGCCAAGCGAGCCGGCGGCAAGGCCCCGGAGAAGTACCTGCAAAGCGCCTGGCGAGAGGCCAATGACCGCTACATCACCTTTCGCCACGCCGTGAAGGTCTTGGCGCCCGCGAACGCCGCAGCGCTCGAGAGCGGCATGGCCGCCCTCAAGACCGCCATGGATGCCAAGGACGCCGGCAAGCTCGCTGCTGCCGCCGACCTGGCCGCTAAGGCCGACGAGACTGCCAAGGCCATTTCCAAGTCCGAGACCACTCTCGATTCAGCCGTGAAGATCCTCGACGAGCTGCCCGCCGAGTCCGGCGAAGTCGCCGGCGGCGGCGTGCAGTGCGCCGAGCAGCTCACGATGGCGCTCGACACGCTGTCCAAGGCCTGCGCTAGAGGCGGCAAGAAGTTTCCCGCCGCCGAGGCGAAGATCAACAAGCTCTTCGAGGACCTCCCCGAGGACGCGTCGAAGTTCAGCGCCGATGCCTACGCCAAGGACCTCGCCGCCGTCGCCGGCAGTTTCAAGTAGACGGCAAATCTCAAATCTCAAATTTCCCGTCTCTCGTCCCCCTATTCTCCCCGTCCCCCCTCCATCACCGCCTCCGGATCCTCCGCCCCTCGCTCGGCTTCGGCTCCTCCGCCTTCCCCTCCGGCGCTTTCTCCGCAGGCTTGGCCTTCGCCTCGGCAGCGGCCTTCGCTTCGGCGGCCGCCGCGACCTCGCTGGGATGCGGAGTCGCCGGACCCGGCGGGTCGTTCGAAACCGAATAGACCTTCCCCTCGCCGTCCAGGTACAGCTTCTGGGCCTCGACGGCCTTGAACGGCCGCGCCCCTAGACGGCCGAAGACCGCGATCTGATTGAAACTCTCGTCGGCGGCGCGATCCCTGTCCAGGCCCTTCGAGATTGCCAGGGCTGGACCGTGCGTCTTGTGCGTCGCGATGACTCGCGGTGACGGCTGTGGGCTGAAGCCGTAGTTGCCGGGCGTCCGCTCGGGCGACGTCAGCTGCAGCACCTTCAAACCGTTCGCGCCGTCCGCCACGTAGGCGAACAGGCTCGCGTTGGTCGACGCCACCTTCACATCCCGCGCGTCGTTGAGCTTGCCGCCGTCGTCGAACATCTGGTCCACGAGGGGCTTCTCCGGGTTCTCCACGTCCAGGATCGCCACGCCCTTCCCGCCGGCCGCCACGTAGGCGTAGGTGCGTGCGACGTAAATGGAGCACGCCCCCGGCAAGCGCACGGAGGCGCCCGGTACCGGTCGCGGCTTCGCGGCGTCCGTGACGTCCAGGACCTGCACGCCCCGTTCGTCGCAGACGAACGCGTAGCGGAACTGCACGGCGACGCACCGTGGGCCCTTCAAGAAGGGCGCCCCCACCTCGGAGACGACTTTCGGATGGAGCGGATCGTCGATATCGACGACGACCAGGCCGCGCTTGCAGCAGACGTAGGCGTGGTTGCCGGCAAGCGTGATCGCCTCGGCGCCGTCCAGCACGCCTCCCGGGTTCCAGGTGAGCGCGCGCTCGAAGAAGTTGTTCTCGGGGTCGCCGTCGATCAGGCAGTGCGTGTCGACGAGGATGAGCCCCTCGAAGCGATCGGTGATGTACGCGTAGTCGTAGAGCTTGTGTGCCGGCTGCTCCTGGTTCTGGGGTCGATCGCCGCGCCGCGTGTCGACGTAGAGGGTCGACGGGAGCGCCACGGCGGTGGCGTACTTGGTGCGCACGCTGGTGCTCTGTCCCAGCGGAGAGACCGGGCTGGAGACGATC
>JACQFU010000518.1 GCA_016199905.1 Candidatus Wallbacteria bacterium | reverse complement strand
CGCGCCGAAGGCCGCCGCGGCCTCCTCCAGATGGGGTGAGCCCTGGGCCATCGCCACCGCGATGGTTCGAGCTCCGATGGCGGTGTATCGCGCCACGAGGGCGATGACCAGGATGGCCCTGCCCCTGTAGACCCAGTCGGTGGCGGGCCGGTTCCAGGTGGCGATCAGGCCGACCCCCAGCACCGCGGCGGGAGTGACGAAGGCCAGCACCGTGACGGCGTCGACGAGCGCGGCGCCCTTGAGGCCCCGGGCCAGCGCATGTCCCAGGACGACCCCGAGGATCGCGATCGCGATCGCCGCGAGTCCCGAGACGCTCAGGCTATTGACCAGGCCCGCGCCGGCCCAGTCGCCCAACGAGGAGAAGCCCTGCCCGCGTGCCGCCCGGAGAGCGAGCGAGGCGATGGGGGCAATCGACACGGCCACGGCGAGCCAGCAGAGCGTCGTGGCCGGCGCTCGCGCTCTGCCCAGCTCCCACAGCGGAGACTCCCCGGAGCGAAGTCCGAGCACGGAGAAGGAGCGCCGGGCCGCCCACCGCCGCTCGCCCGCGAGGACGAGCGCCGAGATGGCCAGAAGCGGCAATACCAGGGCGAAGGCTTCGCCCGGTTGGAAATCGATTCCACCCAGCCGGGAGAAGACGACGGCGGGGTAGGCCTTGACGCGCAGGAACATCGGCACGCCGAGCTCCGAGAAGGAGAGCGTGAACACGACGAGGGCCGCCAGCGCGATCGCGGGCCGCGCCAGAGGCAGCACGATACGCGTGGCCAGAGGCCACTTCCAGGCGCCAGGTGGCGCAACGAGCCGCGCGGCCTCTTCCAGCGCCGGATCGATGCCGCGGACGCCCAGCGCTACCATGGTGCTCGCGATCGGTGTGAACGTCGCGCCGAGCACCAGGAGCAGGCCACTCTCGCCGAAGAAGAAGCGGCTCGTTGATTCAGACCCAAAGGCTCCATTACGTCCGAGGATGTGAAACCAGCCCAGGGCCATCGCGAAGGGCGGAAGAAACATGGGGAAGGCGTGAAGCAGGAACGCGGAGCGCCGGCCGGGCACGTCGGTCCTGGACAGAAGAAAACCGATCGGGACGCCGACTGTCAGCGAGAGCGCAGTGACTGCAATTGCCAGCCCGACCGAGCGCGCCAGAAGCAACCAGAGGGAAGGCGTCGCCAGCGTGGCCAGCACCGAGTGTCTCTGTGCCGGATCGCCAGCGGCCAACTGGCCCGTGAGCACTGCCAGCGGCAAGACGACGGCGAGCGCCACGGTCGCGGCGACCGCCCAGAAGAAGAGTTGCTCCTGCGCCCGGACGGCCCGACGGCTCAGAAACCGACCCATTGTCGCAGCCACGGCTGAAGTTCTTGCATCGTCTCGGCGACGCGACCGTAATCGACGCTCATCGTTTTCAGACCCCCGAGCGAGGGGGCGCCGATTGGCGCTTTGACCTCGGGCCTGAGCGGCAAGTGCGCCGCCGACTGCGCCAGCTTGGCCTCGACCTCGGAGGAGACCAGGTAGTCGATCAGTTTGCGCGCCTCGTTCGGATGAGGCCCGCCTCGAACCAGGACGGCGGCGGTCGGCATGACCAGACTCCCTATCCCGTCCTGATCGGGGTAGACGACCTCGATGGGCGCGTGCTCGGCAAAGGCCTCATGGGCGTCGTCGGTGTCGGCCAGTCCGAATGCCACCTCGCCGGATGCGACGAGTCTCTTGACCTCGCCGTTGGAGCTGGCGATGCGTACTTCATTGGTCTTGAGGTCCTCGAAGAACTTCTTCGAAGTCTCGTCGCCCCAAGCGGCGAAGAGCGCAGCGACGTGCATCGTCGTCGTACCGAACAGAGGGTTGGCGATCGCCGTCTTGCCCTTCCAGAGGGGCTTTGCCAGATCGCGCACCGAGCGCGGCATTTCCCCTGGCTTGACGATTCGGGAGTTCACGAGGAGGACTCGCGCCCTCCCTGCGAATCCGGTCCAGCTCCCGTCGGTCGCCTTGAACGAAGCGGGAATCGATGTCGCTACGGGCGAGACGTACTTGTCCACCAATCCTCTCCTGATGAGGACGAAGGGTCGAACCGGATCGCCCGACCAGAAGACGTCGGCCTGCGGGTTCCGCGATTCGGCCACGAGACGATTGAGCACGCCGGTGCTCTTCGTCTCCTCGGTATCGAAGACGGCGCGAACGGTGCCGCCCCAACGCGCCTCGAACGCGCGGAAGATTGGCTCCGAGAACACCTGGTCGACAGACGTGTAGACCACGACCTCGGGTTTCTCCGCAGCCCGCGCGGGTAGCCAGGCGAGGAGGAAGGGGATGAGAAGAGTTGCGGCGATTGGCGCGCAGCTTCGGGGAGCTCGTTTGATCATCTCAGGCTGCCTTTCGGGGCCGGCAGGCGGCTCGGCACTCAACGTGAGAGCGGGCGTACGGTCAGGTCATCGAAGTGAATGACCGAGTCTGCCTTGGTCCAGAGCCCGACTTTGCCCGCATCGGAGAAGGTCTCGTCGTCCGCACCGATGATCTTCTTGCCGTCGAAAGAGGCCTCGAAATGATTGCCGCGGGCCGTCGCTGCCAATGTGTGCCAGACTCCCGACGAGACCTTCCCGCTCCAGCCGGCGAACTGGCGCCTCTTGCCGCCAACGACGTGGTAGAGGTTGATGTTGTCCTCGAGCGCGTTGGCGCGGACGACGTAGTAGTTGCCGGCATCCTTGTAACGAAAGACGAGACCGGCCCCCCGATCGACCTTGCCCGAAACCGGTTTGAATCGTACGGAGAGCTCGAGGTTCTTCAAGACTGGGGCGACGGCGACGGCCACCGGAAAGCGGTAATCGGTGTCGTCGGCATCGAGCTGGGCGAGGACGTTCCCGGGGCTCGGCGCGGTTTCGTCCTTCTTGACGACCCAGTTGCCCTGACTGCCGTCACCCGTTCGCTCGAATGTGAATCCGCTCGGCTGTGAGCCTGGCATCTCGGCATCGAAGGTCCAGGTTCGGGCCGAGGAAGCGGCGTCCTGGGCGACAGAGGAAACAGCAGCGACCGAGAAGGAAAGAGCTATCAGCAAGATGAGCTTGGCCATATCGAGGCCTCCTTTGAACATCACGGGTCGGGGTCGGCGGAGGGCCGATAATGTCACTGTATCATAACAGCTGTAGCAAGACGTAGAAAAATAGTTTGACAGCACGATACATCTGTAGCATAATACGAAACCTTCACCGCCGGCGACGTCGAAAACGATGGCTCCTCGGGAGGCGGCCCGAAGGCGAGGAGCTCAAAGCGGATTTGAGGAGATCAACATGACCCGGAAAGATTTGAAGGCCTTGTCGGTGACCGCTGTTGCGGTGGCGCTGAACTTGGGTGGAGTCGCGAGTGTTCTGGCTGGAGATCTGGGTGCCCAGTACGCGGATGTCGTGGAGGCCTTGCCGCAGGCGAAGTTCTCGATCGAGGCCGGGATCAAGCAGCTCACCAGGGCTCCCGAGGCCTGCATCTCCTGCAAGTACGAGATTGGCGACGACGGCAAGCTATCGCTCTCGATCTACACCGCCCAGAAGGGTTTGAGCGTTCTGCCGGAGGAGAACCCGCTCATCGAGTACGCGGGCAGCCCCGCATCCGAGACGTGGGCTCCGAGTGCCGAAGTGTTCAAAGACCCGCTCCATGTGGCGCGCGCAGCTTCGCACCTCACGGTAATGGCGCAATCGTGCTGCTCGTTGCTCGACATCCTCCGGAAGGCCCAGTGCATGGCCGACGGCGGCACGGTTTTCCGGATCGACCCGATGGTTCGTGACGGCAAGGCGCAGATCGTCGTGCTCGTTGCACACGGGGACCGGGTCGACGAGCTGGCCTTCGATCGCTGACATACGGAGTGCCGGTTTGGCCGGCAAGCTCGCGGAAGCCAAGGCGACCCTGGTCGAGGGGCTGCGACTCGACGGAGGATTCCACCTTTGGCGCCACCGAGCCATGCCCGTTCAAAGGAGTCGCTGCCTCCTCGGGGACTGATGAGTCGTGGGCAGGACTTGATGCCAAATAAGCCGCAACGTAACATGCGACAATTGTTCTATGCATTCCACATCGGTCGACCCAATCAGGCCCCGGGAGTCCAGAGATGAAGGTTTCGACGAGAGTCCTGTGGATAGCGTCTCTTACCGCATGCCTCCTGGCCGTTGCTCCGGGCGCCGCGACCATTCGGCGCCTCTCCGTTGCCGAAGCCGTCTCGATTGCTCGAACGAACT
>JACQFU010000524.1 GCA_016199905.1 Candidatus Wallbacteria bacterium | reverse complement strand
TTCCCGACGGATCGGGAGCCGGTGCTCACCGTGGCGATGAGCCCCGACGGCAACTGGCTCGCCGCCGGATGCACGGATTTTTCCGCCCGGCTGTTCCGCACGACGGCCCGGAAATCCACTCAGTCCGTCAACCTTCTGCTCGGCCACGGCGGCGCGGTCACCGCTGTCGCGTTCACTCCCGACGGCCGTCAGTTGCTGACCGGAAGCCGCGACGGCACCGTGCGGATATGGAACGCCGGAGAGCGGGGACCGGCTCCACCGAAACAGGCGCTTCTGGGACACTCCGGCCCGGTGACGGGAGTCAGTTTTCTCCCCGACACCAGGACGCTGGCGGCAGCCGGTCAGGATGGAAGCGTGATCCTGTGGGACCTGCTCGCGCCGGCTTCCAATCGGGCGGCTCGCCGCCTTGCGCCCGGCGAACCGAGGCCGCCGGGACTGGATGTCGCCGCAGCAAGGCCGCGGTTGGCGGATCGGGCCGACGTTCGCGTGACGAGCCCCGACGGCCGGTGGTTGGCATTGGCGGAGGCCTCGGGCGGAGCGAGGCTCTGGGACCTGCGGGCGAAGGCCCAAACCGCATGCGAGCTGGTGTCTCGCGAGCGAGCGGTCGTACAGCTTGGGTTCGGGCCGGACGGCCGATGGCTGATGGCAGGAACATTTCAGGGAACGGCCCTGCTCTTCGACCTGACCGTCCCCGAACCGTCCGCGTCAGGAGTGCTGCTAGGAGCGTGCTACAGCCCGATCCAGTGCGTGGCCTTCAGCGCGGACGGCAAGTGGGTGGCCGTGGGGACGGCCGACGGCCCCGTCTGGGCCTGGCATCTCAAAGCCTCCGACCTGGTGGCGCAAGCGTCGGAGCTGGCCATTCGCAATCTGTCGCACGCCGAGTGGCGCCAGCATGTGGGCGACGAGCCCTACCGGCGCACCTTCCCGAACCTCCCGGACGGAGATTGACGGACGGGCCGGCGTGGCCGCCGCAGCTTCCTGGCGGTTCTCCTCGCCCCCGCTCGGGCACGCACGGCAACCTCACTGGCCGATGCCAGACGGCAGCTCGATGGTCCTGGGCGCGGGCGATCGCACGAGATATCCGCGGCCGGTGCGCAACGGCGACGATGCGGTCCCGAGCGAGCGCAGGAAGGTCTTGGCGCGGGAGAGCCCGTTGCTCGCCGGTTCGAAGTCGACTACGAAATCCACGTCAGCCAAGCTCAGGACGTCCCCGAGCGTGAAGCCCGAAGGCAAGCCGCGCGGGAACCCGATCGCGCTGAGACCTCGATCGATGTTCCGAGTCCGCTGACCTGCCGGCCAGGCGCGGCCGGTAAATGAGAGCGTCGTGTCCCGAGGCAGCGAGACCAAGTAGCCTTCGTTGCCTCGGACCTCGAACGCGGGAGTCAGCCCGGTTCCAAGGAACACCTGGAACCCGCCGCCGGCTGGGCGCGCGACGAACGTCGCTCCGCTGTCGTTCAGGAGGTTCGCCGATGTATAGGGCACCGCCGTCGTTCCAGGGTTGGACGGCAACGCGATCAAGCTGAGGCCGCGGGCAAGCGCGAGCGATGTGGCCGACGCGTAGGTTAAGTCCTGGGCTCGGAACTCATTGCCGAGGTCGGCCGCTGCGAGCACGAGGGTGTGCGGAACGAGCGCCCGCGAAACGCCGGACGCGTCGACGAACTCCACGCTCACGACGTCGCCCACGCCGGCGACCGGCAGCTCCAGACTGCCCAGCGTCGCAGAGTAGCCGCCGTCGGTTCCGGCTACACGGCCGCTGCCGGAGATGCCGCGCGACGGATTGAATAGCGAGATCTGAGAACCTTCGGGCGCAGCCGTCCCCGCGTCGGAGAGAATCCGGCCACCGAAGGCGAATCGACGCGGCAACCTTGGAGGTACGACGGATACTCGGACGACGGCGATTCCAACGCGCTGCTGAGCGTCAGTCGCCGTGAGAGTCACGTCCTGACTTCCGAGCGTGAGCAGCGTGGCAGAGATGTCGCCGCCGTTGCCGAGCGCCCCGTCCACGCTCGCGTTGAAGGAGAGGTTCGTCAGGGCCGTCCCCGCGAAATCGAACGCCGCGCCGCGCAGCCGGAAGGTCTGTCCCGTCGTCAGGACCGCGCCATCCGGCGGCTCCAGAATGCGCGCCGTGACGCCGAGGAGGCTGTTGTCGACCACGAACCTGTCGGTGCTGCCGGGAGTCCCGCCCGTAGGCGAGATCCTCAGACGGACGTTCGTCTGGCGAGCCGCTCCCAGATCCGCGCCCGAGCTCCAAACGAACACGTGCGCCCGACCGGACGGGCTTGCCGCCAAGCCGACGGTCCCCTCTCCTTCCGTGCCTAGACGGTGTGCTGTCGCAAAGGTAACGCCGTCGTCGGTAGAGAACTCGACGGTGACGTTGGCCGGGTCGCCCTCCGCGTCGACGGCCGAGTAGCCGATCGTCACCGCGCCTCGGACCTCTCGTGTGGGAGTCACGACCAGCACGCGAGGCGGTGTGTCGGTTGCCTGGAGAACATTCACCGAGATGTTCGCGTGCGAGCTCGTAAAGCCGTCCGACGCGTCCAGAGCAAAGCCATACGTTCCTTCTGCGACAGCGGTGAACGTGACCGCAGGGGCCGTCGTGCTGGAGAGAGCGACCGTCGTGCCGCTCTTCTGCGACCAGGCGTAGCTGACCGGGTCGCCGTCCGGGTCGGAGCTTTGCGCGGCATCCAGGACGATGAGACCGGGCCGTGCCGATAGGGCTGAAGGCAGCGCGATCGCCGGTGGTCGATTCGCCGGCGAGGCGACGATCCGGATGGTCCCGACGGGAGCCGTGGCTGGTTGAAGCGTTTCGCCGGACGACTCGACGAAATGGATGTTCTCGAGCCCAACGGTCGTCGTGCAGATCGCGAGGGCGTGGAACCCGACAGACACCAGCGTCCGTTCGTCCTGGGCGGATGCGCCCGAGATGGGGCCCAGACGTGTGATGCCGATGACCAGGCGGCCGGGCTCTCCGTTTTCGAGCGCCTCGACGCGCATCGTTCTGGTCGTGCCGCCGGCGTCGAGCAGCGACCCTTCCGACACCGACGGCTGAGTTCCGTTGGAGGGATCGCCGTCCCGATCGAGGAGCGTCACCTTCGTCGGATCGTAAACGAGATCGACGCCGGCCGCGTAGAGGTCCGAACTGTTCGTGAGGCGAAGCTCGACGCGGAAGTCGCCATCGACACGCACTGTCGGCGAACCGATCGAGATGCTCGTGGCGCCCTGCGCGAAGACCGGCGGCAAGAGGAGCAATAGACAGGCAATGGAGGTGCGGACTGTCATCGCGTTACCTCTCGATCGCAAACTTCCTGGAGACCGTCGAAATCCGGTCGGCGAGACTGGCGACCGAAACGGAGAGCAGGTGCTCGCCGCCCGCAAAGCCATCGGTGCTGAACTCCACCGCATACGGGTTGTACCCCTGCTCCTCCTCGAACACGCGCTTCATGTCGACGTGGACCACGATCTCGAACCGATCCTGGAGCATCTGGCCGGCCGTCGGCTCGTCCAGCGTGACGCGCAAGGCCGCGCGACTGCCGACCACGGGCAGCCCCGCGGCGTTCGTCTTCGGATCGAGAAACTCGACGCGGAAAGCAGGCACCGACTCCGCGGCCTGCGCCGCAAGATAGTGGCCGTCCACGGCTGTTTTCGATTGCAACGCCTTTTGCCGGATCGCGACCGCGCGCCGGTCGTCCCCGGCTTTAGGAGCCAATAGACCCGTCGACTCGGAAACCGCCCCAGCAGTGAGCACTGCGCCGTCCGGGAGTGTGTAGGCGGAAGCCACGAGCGAAAGGTCCCGACGAGCCGCCAGGTCGATCGTCCCCGTCTCGTCCATGCCGTCCCAGGCCTCCCCGAACTCTCCGGCGAGCCGCGGCGCCCACTCGAGGATCGTCCTCAACAGCGGCCCTTCCCGCACGCCGGCTCGGATGCGCACGCGAGCGGGGCTCCGCACGGCGAAGCGCACCAGCTTCGCACGAGGATCGTACGTGCAGTCGAGGAGGGACATCGGCACCGTCTCGCCGCCGGACCTGGTTGCAGGGTCCCAGCTGAGTGTCTGGCCAGAGGCTGTCACGAGCGTCCCGGCTGCAACGAAGGCTTGGCCCGCGCCGGCCCGACCGCCTCCGTCCGTGTCGCCCCGCCAGGTGACCGTGCTGATGCCTGCCGCCAATCGGGTGCCGTCTAGCAGCGTCTTCACACGCCGGTGGCCGAGGTCGTAAAGCGCCACCGTCACCGTGCCGGGCTCCGGAACGGCGACGGAGAACGAGACCGACTCCCCTCGATCCGCGTCGAAGAACGGGCGAGCCGCCACCACGCTGAACGAGTCGGCGGCCATAGCCGGCCCCCACGTCACGGCGGCCGCCAAGAACAGGGCCAAGGCGGCCATGCGGTTTTCTCTCGGAGTGTTCATTGCCCTGACCTAATCGAGTGGTTGCGGACCGTAATGCAAGTAGTGCCGCCCGGACGGCGTGTTGTAGGTGCTGGGTTGCGGATCGACCCGAGTCGGCGGCGGGGGCGGCGAGTCGGGGCGAGGGCCCGCGACCGGCCCGGGTTGCTGCGGAATCGAGCCGCCGGCACCGGGCTTTCCGCGCTGATTGTCCGGCGCGTGGGCGCGGGGGTTGCTCGTGTCTTCCAAGTACTTGTAGCTCTTCTCGACGGCCTTCTCGCCCGCCTCCGTCAGTTGCCCCTCCACCTTCTTCTCGATGAAGTCCGTGATCGGTTTCACGTCCTTGAGACCGAGCTTCTCGAGCACCTCACCCGTCACCTTGCCGAAGATCCCGGAGCCGGCCTTGGCCAAAGCCTCGACCGGAGCCGCGAGAAGTTTGACGAAGAACGATTCGCCGACCCCGTCCGCCACGTCCTTCTTTCCATTGACCGCGTTCTCGGCGACCTTCCCGAACGCAGAGCCGAGAGCTCCATAGATGGCGCCGATGGTACCGACCGCGAGAAGACCGCCGCCGGCCAACGTCGCCAGCGCTCCGCCAATCGCGACTCCGGTCGCCGTGATCCCCGCGTTCAGCCCCGAGGCAGCCGCCTCGGTTCCCGTCTTCTTGTCGTAGAAGTACGCCTTTGCCGAGGCGAGCGCAGCAGCGCCTGCGATACCGCCGAGGATCAGAAGCGGAATGAACCGGCCGGACGGATCCGAGTAGTTGACCGGATCGCCCAGCGCGTACTGATACAGGTTCGCCTGCACCAACGGGTCGGGCGTCAGGAAGGTGCCGCTCGCAGGGTCGTAGTAGCGCGCTCGGTAGTAGTACAGACCGGTTTCGTCGTCGAATTCCCGCGCGTTGAAGAGGAACGGATTCGGGACGGACTCGTCTCGCCTGGCCGGCACGCCGTACGTCGTGTAAACATAGCTGCTCACGACGCTGCCGGCTGCGCTCAGCACCCGCCGTACGGAGTTGACGTGGTCCCGAACGTAGAAGAATGCCTGTCCGCCGCGGATCATGGCAATCGGTGTGTCTGCCTGAGTCCCGAACACGTAGCGCGCCAGCAGAGTTCCCGACGCGTCATAATCCGCGATGCGGTCGAACCGGTCGTAGACGAACCGCGTCACGACCCCGTCGACCGACTTGCTCACGCGCCGGTCGAAGCCGTCGTAGGCGTACCTCACTCGCCGGGTGATGCTCTGGTTCGCGTCGACGAAATCGACCTCGGTTAGCCGGTCGTCCGAGTCGTAGCGATAGCGAACCGCATCCTGGATCGACTTGGACCTCCGCTCAGTCCGGCGCCCTGCCGCGTCATACGTGTAGCTGTATTGCCCGTCCTCGGTCAAACGGCCGCCGGCGTCGCGCCGCGCGTCGTTCGACGTCACATTGCCGTCTGCGTCATAAGTGAACGTCTCGGGCGGATTGAACGCCGACTCCGCGGCGGGGTGAGCGGCGCCAACGACTCGGCCGGCGCGATCGTACGAATAGGTCGTCGCCTTCCCGTTCTCGGACAGGCTCGCCACCCGGCCGCCGGGCGTGTAGCCGTACAGGAGAGACTCCGTCTCCGTGGTGCCCGCCAGGTTCCGGATGGAAGTCGTCCGGCCAGCCGTGTCGTAGGCTAGCGCCGTGTGAAGCCCCCCGCCCAAGTCCAGCAGCACCGGCCGTCCGCCGCCATCGTAGGAAAACGTGACGTCGTGAGCGATCCCCGGCAGGCCGATACCCTGTAGCCGTCCTGCGGTGTTGTAGCGAAGCGTCTCCACGGCGCCGTCCGGGAAGACGATCGAAGACTTTTGACCCGCGGCGTCGTACCCGATGGACACCGGCGTGGGCGTCTGGGCGCCAGTCGCCGAAATGCTCTCGGAGGTCCTGTTGCCGGCCGTGTCGTAGCCGACCGCCACGTCCGCGGCTCCGTCCTGAACGCGCGTGGCGTGATTGGCGCCGTCTCGCGTGAACGCGATGACGTTGCCGCTGTCCTGGCGGCGCGTCAGCAATCGCCCCGCGTCGTCGTAGGTATGCGTCGTCACTTCGCCGAGCGAATTGCTGCGGGCAAGCAGCCTGCCATCCGGGTCGCGAGTGTACGACTCGGTTCCGCCCCACGGCAGCGCCAGCGAAGAGAGTCGCCCCACGGCGTCGAACTCGAAGCGCGTCGCGCGGCCCGACTGCGAGCGCAGGAGCGTGAGGTTGCCGGCCGCGTCGTAATCGCTGTGCGTGACGTTGCCGAGTGCGTCGGTCTCGTCGATCGGCCGGCCCTCCCCGTCGCGGGCGATCGAACGCGCGATGCCGTCGCCGTCGGCAATCCGCGCCAGGATGCCTGCGCCGTCGTACTCGGTCACCACGGGAGCGCCGGCGCCCTGGACCATGCTCGTCAGCCGGCCCGCCAGATCGTTGGAGGTCACGATCGTGGCACCCGCCGAATCGGAGAGCCGCGTCGCGTTGCCGTCGAGGTCGAGGACCTGAGCGAGCTTCCCGGCGCTGTCGAAGCGGTAGACCGTCTTCCAGGCCCGGACGAGGTCCCAGCCGGCGGCCATCGGCGTGAGCCGGTCGCGGATCAGCTTGGTGGGTTTGAAAACACTGGGGCGCTCCTCCTGAAACTCAAGCCTCTCGCCGTCCGGCAAGCGCACGGCGACGAACCGCCTGGCCACGCCGCGTGTCTCGTAGAGCGCGCACGAGAAGGGGCTCGCCCAGCCGACCCCGAACGCGCCTGCGACTCGGTCGTCGCTGTTGTAGGTCCGAACGATCCGCAGCGGCAGTCCGCGCCCGGGGACGTGCAGGTCCTGATACTCGTAGGAAAAGTTGCCTGTGAAAAGGTTCACCGGTTCGCTGACTGTGTTGGCCGTGCCCGGATTGCCGGGTTTCCCGGACTGCCTTCCGCTCGCGTCGCCGCTCTCTGCCTGACCCGATCGGGGAGCGGAGCCATCCGGCGGCCGCCCGTTGCCGGCGTCCCCTTTGGGCGGCCTGCGCGGCGGCGGAGGCGGGTGGGCCACCTCGTGTCCATTGTCGCTCTCCCGATCGAACGCCTGCACAGGAAGCCCTTGCAGCGCCACGGCCCAAGCCAGCAGTATGCAAAGGACTCGCCTTGTCCGTCGTCTCCTAATCACGTCAGTAGAGCACCTCGATCACGGTCCCTTGCCTTACGGCGGGCTGCGTAGCGGACTCCTTCGCCTCGATCACGACTCGATAAATGCCCTCCTGCACGGGAGAGCCGGACTCGTCGAGGCCGTCCCACACGAGCGAGTTGGGACCCGCCGCCTGGCTTCTCGCCGAGAAGGTCCGCACCAGAACGCCCTCGGAGGTCTGGACCTCCGAGGTCACAGTGGCCGCCCGTGACAGCACGTAGCGCACCGTCTCGCCCTGGGCGTTCCCGTAGGGGTTGCCCGGCGTCAGCAGCTCCGGCTCCTTGGAGAGGTCCGTGATGGCCAGTTTGCCCGAGACGATGATGGCGTTGTCCGGAAGCTCGCTGCCGAAGACCGAAATGAGATAGCCGGTCTCTTGCCCGTTCCGCAATTGGGAGGGCGCGACCGATCCGTCGTCCAGCACTCCGTCCCAGGAGACGATGTGATCTCCCGAGGGCTGCGGCTCGCGATAGAGCAAAGTGCGAGCGATCTGCTGCGAGCCAGCAGAGAGCACCGGTCCGACGAACGGGATGATGTAGGTCGTCACTTCCGCCAGCCTGGGCAAGTTGTACCGCGCCGTGAGGTAGCTGCCGGCGAGAGGATCGAACTGAGACTCGTACTGGGGCGTGATCCGGCGGATGGCCGGTGGCGGCGAAAGCGTCAAGTCTTGCGTGAAGCGCGACCCGCGAGCCGCGACGTCGACGAGGTAGTAGTAGATGCCCGGATCGACCACTGCGCCGCTGCCGCTTCGCCCGTTCCAGAGGTCCGCGTACACGCCGGGGGGCCGGGAGACCGCGTCGGCCAGCGTCCGGACCGGCGCTCGCGCGGAATCGACGATCCTCACCGTCACGGTGGCCGCGGTGCCCAGGTTCGTGTGGATGGAGACCGATTGCCCGGCCGCCGCATCAAGAACCTCGGGTGAGCGACTCGAGGACAGGGCAACGCGGGCTTCCACGAGCGCGCGGGCCGTGTCCGTGTGACCCGACACGTCGGTGACGCGGTAGGTCGGAGTGTAGATTCCCGGTTCCGCGTAGGTGAAGGCCGTGCGGCCGGTGACGGGCGAGGCGTAGTCGAAATGCCCGTCCCCCTCGAAGTCCCACTCGTGAAGCGCAATCGGACCGGAGTCGGGCCCCGGCCTGCCGTCGAGCTGAACCGCCAGCGCCGCGTTTCCGGCGCGCGGACTGACGGAAGCCATCGCCACCGGCTCGTCGTCTCGCAGTCCGCGCACGAGGGTCTCGGCCGTCGCGGTCGAACCGTCGGCGGCGGTAACGCGAACGCGGGGCCGGAAGCTGCCGGTCGTGGGATACCGAGCTTCGATCGAGGCTTGCGAGGTCGTGATCTCGAAAGCGCCGTCCCCGTCGCGGTCGAACTCGTACCCGCGCACGAGCCGCCCGGTCGTCAGTCCCGCCGTGAGGCGAGTCGAGAGTGGCGCAAGGCCGGAGGCAGGCGTGGCGACCAGAAAGGCTTGCGCTTGGCCTGCGGATACCGTGATGCGAACGGTCGATATGTCCGTGAGTCCGTTGTTGGCCGTGACGCGCATCCGCGCGTCATAAACGCCCGGCTCGTTGTAAACGAAGTGGATGGGCTTGGGAACGGTCGTGCGGCCCAGCCCGTACAGCGTTTCCGTATGGCGCGTCGCGGTCGTGCCGAACAATCCGGCACCCTTGAAGTCGAAGTCGTAGCTGACGATCGTGTCGTCGGGAGCGCGACCCGACGGCGTGAAGATCACGTCGAGCGGAGGCGGGCCGCTGGTCGGAAAGGCCGACACCAATGAGACGGGCGCCTTCCCGATGGACAGGCGCGTCTCCGCGGCGACCGCGAGGCCGGAGTCGTTGCGGCCCGTCACGCGGACGACGGGCGTGGCGCCGTGCGCGTAGACGAAGGTTTGGGGCGTCGTGTCCCCGACGCTTCTGTCGACGACGCCGTCGCCATCGAAGTCGTAGTCGAATCGCGAGGGCATGCGGTTCGCGTCGGATCCGGGCGACACCGTCGGCGTGAAAGTGACCGTCAAGGGAGGCTGGCCGGAGGCCGGCGAGGCGACCAGCGCCAGGCTGGGGAACTCCCCGGAGTTGACCGTGACGCTGGCGCATGCGCCCAGTCCGAAGCTCAGGTTGCTGGCTCCGAAAGCGTCGCGCACGGTGAGGCAGACCTGGTAAGAGCCGGGCGTCAGGTACCGGTACGTCGTCGTTACCGGCGTGCCGGTCCCGCTGAAGTGCGACGCCGGCCCGTTGTCTCCGAAGTCCCACTGAAAGGACGTGAGGGGCGAAGTCGACTCGACGGACGGCACGAAGGTCACTTGCAGCGGCACCCGGCCGTCGACGCGGTCGGCTTCCACCCGGGTTCTCAGCAGGGAGGACTCCAGCGAGAACGACCCCACGGCCGTGCCGACCCGGCCCAGCGAATCGGTGACGCGCACTCGATAGCTATGGTTGCCCGGGCGGTCGTAAAAGAACTCGGCCCGATTCGTGTCCTTGAAGAGCGCGTCGGTGACGCCGTCTCCGTCGAAGTCCCACTCGAAGCTCTCGATGCTCGCCGATGTCGCCTGCGCTACAGCCGTGAACTGGGCCTTGACGGGCGCCGGATACCGCGGTTCGCATCCGCCATCGCACTCGATCAACGCGCCGATCAAGTTGGCGGAAACGGAGACCTGGGGCGCCCCGAAGGAGCTTGGGTGCGCGGAGGTCACGTCCACGCGAATGGTGGCGTCGGCCGAACGGCCCTGCGAGTCCGTCACACGCAGCAGAGGGCGGTAGCTGCCTTCGATGGTGTAGGTCGCGGGCGTCTGGACCGCCGAGGGGGAATCGACGTCCGGCGAGCCGCTCGTCTGCCGGTCGCTCACGACTCTCACGTCGTCGATGTACCAGGAGGCTCTAACCGGCCTGGCGGCAGCGAAGGCGATCCGCGCGGCCCGGACGCCCCCGAAAGGGTCGAGGGGGAAGGCCGCGGCTCGAAGACCCGGAGTCGAATCGGAGTCGCCCGAAAAGAAGGTTCCCATCGGCAGGAACGTGGCGCCGCCGTCGGTCGTGATCCGAACATCGACAGTCGAGAGGAAGGGATTCTCGAATCGGGTGAAGAACGTGAGCTGCGATCGGGCAGGCGCCGGCGGGATGTCGAACGGCGGCGAAAGGAGCCTGGCTTCGCCAGTGGTCGCCCCCAGCTCGGGGGTAACCGTCCAGCTCTTGCTGCCGCTGCTGGTCTTGATGGAATCGATCCGCCACGGGGCCGTGCCGGTCCAGCCGGGCGCGCCGGTCTCGAAATCGTCGTAGAGCAATCCCTTGTCGAAGAACCACCGGTACCGCGTCGCGCCGGCGGAGCTGCCGGCCGCCGAGAGGGTCGTGGTCAAGGGTGCCGTGCCTCGGCGGGGCGAGGCCGACACGACGGCGGCCGGCGAGCCCGGCGGCCTCACGACGACGCGACGGCGAAGGGTCGCCGTCCCGACCTCCGGACAGAAGAAGCAAGGCTTGCCGAACCGGTCGTCGATCAGCGTGAGCGCCACGTCGTAGGTGCCGGAGGTGTTGAACGCATGACGCGCGGCGAGCGTGGTCGTGGAACTGGAGTCGACGGGTCCGTTGGGGTTTTCGAATCGATAATCGTACCTGACGACCCGGCCGTCGGCATCGGCGGCCCTGCCGCTGAAGTCCACGGTCAGCGGCGCATTCCCCTCGGCCGGAGTGGCTAGGAGGACGCCGCCGGGAGGAGCGTTTCCGAAGATGTCCACCGACTGGGTTGCCGTCGTCTCGGAGCCGTTGGAGTCGAAGACGACGACGCGCGCCACGAAGGAACGCTCGGTGTAGGTGAAGCCAACCTGGTTGAGATCCGAGGTGACGCGATCGATGATGCCGTCGTTTTCTCGGTCCCAGCGATAGCCGAGGATCGGAGCGTCGCCGGGCGTGGCGTCCGCGATCAGCGTCAAGTCCGCCGGGGAGCTGTTCCTGTTTCCCGCGACCCGCAGAGCCACGGTGGGCCGGCCGGGTGACACTCGCACCTCCAGAGTCGACGACACGGAATGCTGGTCGGCATCCGTGAGTCGCGCCAGGGTCCTGAACGTCCCGGCGACCGGATAGGTGTGGTCGATGGCCGCGGTCGGGTCCCCGGGCACCTGGAAGGCGTCGATCGTGCCGTCGCCGTCGAAGTCCCACTGGAGACTCGCGATCGACGCGGCCTGAGGATTGGAGATGCTCGCCGTCAGGCGTACGGCCAATGGGGCCGTCCCCTGCGCGCGATCGACGGACACCGTCAGGCCAAGAGAGCCCACGCGAACGATTGCAGAATGGTCGATGCCGGAGACCCCGCTCGGAACGGTAACTTTCAGAAGAGGAGCAAAGAGACCGGCAGACTGGTAGGCGCGGGTGGTGTCGCCCGTCGAGGTCGACGAGAAGTCGAAAGTGCCGTCGCCGTCGAAGTCCCACTCGAAGCGAGCGCCCGGCTGCGGCGGTATCAGCGAGCCGAAGAAGGAGATCCGTTGCCCCACTGCCGCCCGCTGCGGATCGATGCGAACGCGAGGGACCGGCGCCGACGCGACCGCCTCGCCGGCGAGTACCGCGACGCCGCCCGGGGCGCCGAAGCCGGCCACCTCGAGAGTGCGGATCGCGCCCGCCGAGTAGCGTTCGATGGTGCCCCGGCGCGCGTTGGCTGCCCATACGTCGCCGGTGGCCGAGTCGACGGAGATCGAGGCGGCACTGGCGATCGGCGTCCGGAACGTCGCGAGCCGCTCGGAGTCGAGCCGGATCAGCTCGGTAGCGCTTGGGCTCCTTCCCGTGGCAACCCAAAGCGTGCCGTCCAGCGAGTTGACGGCCATCAGCGAAATGCCGGACACGGTCGCCGGCAGCGTAGGCGGCGCGCTGCCCGATGGCTCGAACTCCGACACGACGGAGTCCTCGAACCTGGCGGCGAAACAGGTCCCCTCCACCGGGTTGACCGCGACGATCGAAGCCCGGGCTGTCAGCTGCTTGACGTGACTGCCGCTGTTGAAGGTGAGGTCGTAGGTGGCCGAAACGTCGGTCGATAGACGGACAAGCCCGCCGTAGGCAACCCAGAGGGCGCCGCGAGCGCCGTCAACCGCGAGGCAGCCGGGAAGAAATCGCCCCGTTCGCGAGACGAACGCGGCGTCGAAGAAGCTGTCGAAGCCCCGCACGGTTCTGTGGGAGCCGCTGCCGGTGCCGACGTCGTAACCGTCCGGCGCCGTGGCTTGGATCGCGTAGACCCTCAGGGGAGACGAGTCGGCAACCCAGCAGGTCCCGTCCGTTCCGTCCACGACGAGCTCGACTGCGCTCCCGAAGCCGCCAAGGGTCGCGATGCGGCCGCCGGCCGGCGAGACGTGCACGAGCGCGAGTCCGCCTCTCGCGAGCGCCCAAGCGTCGCCTCGAGACGTGTCGACCGCAACGCGACTCGGGGCCGGCACGCCTTCGACCGTCCGGATACGCCTGCCACCGGCACGGCTCAACTGGACCAAGCGGTTGCCGTTCGTGTCGGCGACCCAAACGCTCTCGTCCCGCCCTGTCCGGGCGAAGTTGGCGCGGATGACGGCGAGATCCGCCTCGGTGATGCGTCCGTCGCCGTCGACGTCGGCCCTCTCCACGAATCGCGCGTCGCCGCGAGAGGCGCCCAGCAGCCGGCTGACGATGGCCAGGTCGAGACCGTCCACTCGTCCGCTTCCGTCGACGTCTCCGGAGAGGCCATGCACGGCGCCCGGCGAAGCCGCCAGCAACGCCGCGACGAGCAGAACCGAGCCGAAGGCCGTTCTCATCGCTTAAGAAGCAGGGTGCCACACCTCTGCCTCGTCACCCTTCCGAACGCTACCAGCGTCTGACTGTCGCGTCAATGAGGCTTCGCGGCCGGCTCAGTTCGCCCGAATCTCTCTCACCGGTCGCGTCGACGTGTCATACTGGGCCGCGTCGGATACGACGGCCGCTGCGATGCCCAAGAAAAGCTCCATCCCCCAGGCGCTGCAAGCCTGGATCGATGCTCGCAAGCGCCACCACCTGTCGCACGCCCACGTGCAGATGGCCCGTGAGTTGGGGATGAACCCGAAGAAGCTCGGGAAGCTCGACAACCACCGCCAGGAACCGTGGAAGGCCCCGCTGCCCCAGTTCATCGAGCAGCTCTACGAGCGCCGGTTTCATCGGCGGCGACCGCAGTCCGTGCGGACGCTCGAGGGGATGCCCGCCGGCGAGATGGGAAAGCAGGCCGAGCGACACGCAGCCAAAGCCGCGCGCCTCGACGCAGAGGGCTACGGGGCGGCCGAGACGGCGCTCGGGTTTGTCGACCGGATCAACGACAGGGACGCGGCAGGCCTGAAGGCCATGATGACGGACGACCACCGGTTCGTCGACGCCACCGGAGCCGTCCACGGCCGCGAGGCGA
>JACQFU010000523.1 GCA_016199905.1 Candidatus Wallbacteria bacterium | reverse complement strand
CGTCAAGGTGAAGGACCGGGCCGCCTTCGCCTTCGCGCTGGCCAGCGCCGCCGCGGCAGTGGTCGTCAAGCGGGGCGTCATCCGCGGGGCGCGCCTGGCGCTGGGTGCGGTGGCGGGCGTGCCCTGGCGAGCGCACCTGGCCGAGGAGCGGCTGCTGGGTCGGCGGCCCTCGACGACCCTCTTCGAGGAGGCAGCCGAAGCCGAACTTGCCGCGGCGCGACCGCTGGCGGGCAACGACTACAAGATCCCGATGGCGAAGGGCGCGCTGGTTGAGGCGCTGGAGCGGGCGACGGGCACGCCTGACGGCTGAGAGTCGGGCGTGAAGCCAGGCCCCTAGCGGTTCTCCATCCCGGCGAAATCGGGGACGCGTTCGCGGCGGGAGGCGGGTGGAACCTTGGGGACGGGCGGCTTCCACTTGCCGGGGATGAGCGTCAGGCCCTGGGCCTGCTGGCCGAACAGGTACTTCGTGTTGAAGGCTCCGAAGACGTTCGACACGAGCGGATACCAGGTCGCGGTCGACCAGACGAAGGGAACGGTGTAGGCCTCGATCGTGCAGCCCTCGGGCACGCGTTCGGCCCAGGCGTCGAGAAAGTCGGGCATGTAGCGAGCAACCAGGCAGACGCGAATCGCGATGCGCGCGCCTTTGTTGTAAACCTTGTCCGGAGTCAGCCCGGCCTCGCTCATCTTCTTGTCCAGCTTGTCGAGGAACTGCCTGTTCAAATTGAGGCAACGGTCCTTGCTTTGCTTGCCGACGAGCAAGAACCCGACGTAGTCCTCCGAGGGAGTCACGGGCTTCACTTCGGGCATGTTCTTGGCGGGGATGAGCACGATATGGCCGCAGAAGTAGAGGTTGTCGATGCGGTTGGTCGCCCGGTAACGCGGCACGATGGCGCCGACCAGGTCGTCGAGCGTGTAGTCGCCGTGAAGGCGCTGGCCCCCGACCTCCTTCTGGAGCGCGAGCGCGTACTTTTCCTCGGTGCTGCCGTCCTGCATCGCGCCGACCTCGATGATGATGTTCTCGTGGTACGGCTTGCCGAAGTCCTTAACGGGTGAGGGCTTCGCGGCAACGGGAGGCTGCTTTTGCTCGGGCTTCGTGCCGGGCTGCTCCCCCGCGGCCTCTCGCAGCAGCTCCCTCACGTTCTCGGCCCGTGCGGGCAGCGCGAGCAGCCAGGCCACGCAAAGCAGCGTCACGACGGCCAGAGCACGACGCGTCATGGACTTGGGTAACCCGCGTGCCGTTTTCGGAAGCATACGAAGATTCCAATTGCCGGTCGCACGACCGTCAATCCATCCCCGCCACCGAACCAGGCTCCGGATCCGTCAGTCCGGCAGGCGCCGGCGAACGAAGCCGCGAACCAGAGCGGCTTCGCGGTCCACGGCCAGCAGGTCCTCGCGGAAACCGAATTTGCGCGCCTCGGCCAACGCTTTCTCGGCGGTCCATCCGCACTCCACCCGCCACAGGGACACCATCGTGCCGGTGCGGTTGGCTCCGGCGGCGCAGTGGACGTAGACCTTGCCGGTCTCAGGCGCGTGCAGCAACCGTAGGAGCTCGTTCATCTGGCCGTAACCGGGCGCGTCGGTGTCTGGGACGGGCAGCCAGACGGGCTGCATCCCGAGCGAGCGAACGGCCGCCTCCTCGGAGTTGTCCTCCAGGCGAAGGTTGACGACGGTCTTCACTCCCAGCTCCTTGAGCTTCTTGAATCCGGCTGCGTTGGGTTGGCCGCCGCGAACGACCTTGTCGTCGACCACGGCGAAGTTCGGCAGGTCCAGTCCCGCCTTGCGGTCTTCCTCCAGGAAGACGCGATTCATGATCGCGTCGAGAGCGCCGCCGTTGGCGTTGAGCACGTGCGCCACGCGATGCCGAAACTCCGGCTTGTTCCAGATGGGTTCGATCAAGTCCAGGAGTCGTTGGCCCGTTTCAGTCGAGTAGTCCGGCCGAGCAGCGGCCATCTTTTGCAGGTCTTTGAAGCGCCGAGCGTCGGCGTCGGCCGGCGGTCCCGCCCGTAGCGTCACGGCTCCAAGAAGACAGAGTCCAGCGGCCAGCAGACGGATAGGCTTCGCCGCCATCAGTCGCCCGTCCCGGGGTCGCAGTCGCTCTCGACCCGCTCGGGCAGGACTTCGTTTTCGTAGACGTTCTCGTCGACGTCCTGCTGGATGTAGTTGGTGTGGTGCCGGTAATGCTGGACGGTCTGGTCGTGCGTCACGTTGTGGTGGACCTTCACGTTGCGAATGTAGACGTCTTGATTCACGTCGTGAACCACGTGATGCATCCGGTTGAGGTGGTGGTAGACGTGCTCCACGTTGACGCGCTCGCGCGGGATCACCTGCTGGACGTGGCGGACGTCGGCGTAGGTGTGCGTGTCCTCGTCGGGGTTGACCGTGCAGGTCTCGACGTAGGCGGGCTGCAACTCGCAATCGTTGCCCTCGCTGAAGCCGTCCTGGTAAGTGCTGTAAGCGAAGCCGCCCGAGCCCGCGTGATGGGAGCTCCCGTAGTAGTAGCTGCTGGGGCTCCAGGCCGCGGCTGCGGCGGGAAGCGCCAGGGCGCCGGTCAGTGCCAGCGCGAAAAGCCGGCTCTTCAACGTCTCATCCTCCTGCGTCCCTTCTTGGCGGGCGTTCCTACACCCGCTCGCGAGTCCCTGTTAACGCGCCGCGGGCTGCGTGTCAAAGCGAGGCTTCGGGTCCGTGGATGGACAGCCAGCGCGGTCCTTTGCGCCTCCTCGAGGGCGTTGAAGTCGAAGACTCCGGCGACGCGACGCCGTGCTGCCTTGGGGTATCATGCGGCGTGCACGAGCCGGACAAGAGCGTAACGCCCTGGGCCCCCAAGCCGCCGGCCCTCCACCACGCCGTTCTTTTCGACTTCGACGGGGTCCTGGTCCGGGGAAGCAACGAAGCCTATTACCCGGTCTATCACGCCGCTTTCGACAGCGTGGGATACCGGCTCTCGGAAGCCGATGAAAGGGCGCTGATCTTGCGGTACTGGAGTTGGCCCTCGATGCACTTCTTCCAGCATCTCTTCGCCGACGACCCGGAGCGGGCCCGCCGCGCCACGGAAATGTACCAGGAGACTCTGTTCACGCCGACGTTCTTCGACGCAGTGCAAGTGCATCCCGGCGTCAATCCGATGCTGGAGCGGCTTCGCCGCCGGGGGCTGCTGCTCGGAATCGTTTCGGGGGCCAACGGGGAGCTGCTGCGGCGGTTGCTCGACCACCACGGCCTGGCGAGCCATTTCGGACCGGTGCTTTCCGGCTACGACTTCGAGCCTCGGCATCAGAAGCCGTCGCCTCACATGCTCTTGCAGGCCTGCGGCGCGCTGGGCTGCGCGCCCTCCCGGGCGCTTTACGTGGGCGACACCGATTCGGACCTGGAGGCGGCCCGGCGAGCGGGGATGCCCTTCTGCGCCGTTCTCACGGGTAACCTCACCCGCCCGGCGGCCGAGTCCCTGGAGGCGGACTGGATTGTCGAGGGGGCGCAGGACCTGGAGCAGG
>JACQFU010000522.1 GCA_016199905.1 Candidatus Wallbacteria bacterium | reverse complement strand
TCCTGGTCGGCGGCTTCTACACGTGGAAGGACCGCTCCTACGTCGAGATCGAGTCGTACCTATCGGCTCGCCTCGGCGAGGGCCGCTCGGCCTCGTTCACCTTTACCCACGACGCCTGGCACGACATCCATCAGCGCCTCGGCGATACCGACACGAAGGTCCTCGTCGGCTGGCATCACACGCATCCGACCTTCGGCTGCTTCCTCTCCAGTCACGACCGCTTCATCCAGGACCACTTCTTCAACTTGCCGTGGCAGGTCGCGCTGGTCGTGGACCCGTGTCGCAACACGCTCTCCTTCTTCCAATGGCGGGGCGCCGACGTGAAGGACTGCGGCTTCTACTTGATCATGAGGTAGCCGCCTACCTGCGCCACTCGTCGATCAAGTTTGCGATCAAGCCCGTCCAGCCGGTCTGGTGGCTGGCGCCGAGGCCCTCGCCGGTGTCGCCGTTGAAATACTCGTAGAACAGGATGTAGTCGCGGAAGTGAGGGTCCTCCTGGAGCTTGGGGTGCGAGCCATGCGCGGGCCTGCGGCCGGAAGCGTCGCGCGTGAAGAGGCTGATGAGCCGGTCGGAAAGGCGCTGCGCCATCTCGTCGAGCGTGACCTCCGGATCGTCCTCGGAGCGCGCGACGCACAGGTCGCCGCCGTAGGCCCGTCCCAGCTTGCGCAGCGATTCGATCAGCAGAAACGACGTTGGGAACCAGACCGGTCCGCGCCAGTTGCTGTTGCCGCCTTTGACGCGCGAGGTCGACTCGGCGGGTTCGTAGCGGATCTCGCGGCCGTCGAACGCGACCGGGTGTTCCTCGTGCGCTTTCGAGAGGCTGCGCAGGCCGTGCGGCGCCAGGAACTCGTCGGGGTCCCACACGCGCGCCAGCATCCTTCGCAGCTGCGGGACGTCGACCACGGCCAGGACGTGAACCTTCTCTCCGTCGCGCACCACCGTTTCGACGCAGAGCCGCGTGAGCGCGTCGTTGTTGGTGAGGAACCACTCGACGTTCGTATGGAAGGTCGCGAAGTCCTTGTACCAGTTCTCTTCGAGCCGCTCGACCGCGTAAAGCGGAATCAGACCCACCAGCGATCGGACGCGAAACCGGTGGATGCTCCCGTCGGGGAACTTCAGCACGTCGTAGAAGAAACCGTCGCGGGCACTGAAGAGATCGATGTCGCCTGCCATCTGCTTCAAGGCCGCGCCGACCAGGACGTAGTGCTCGAAGAACTTGGTGGCGAGCCCCTCGTAGGCCCGGTTCTCCTTGGCCAGCTCCAGCGCGATCCGCATCATGTTCAGGCCGAACATCCCCATCCAACCGGTCGCGTCGGACTGCAACAACTTCGTGCCGTCGTTGCCCAGCTCGCTCCTGTCGATGACGGCGATGTTGTCCAGGCCGAGGAATCCGCCCTCGAAGACGTTGTTTCCCTCGCTGTCGACTCGAGTCACCCACCAGGTGAAGTTGATCAGCAGCTTGTGGAAACAGCGCTCCAGAAAAAACCTGTCCGCCTCTCCGGTCTGGAGGCGGTCCATGTTGTAAACGCGCCAGGCCGCCCACGCGTGGACGGGCGGGTTCAGGTCGCTGAACTCCCACTCGTAGGCGGGGATCTGTCCGTTGGGGTGCTGGAACTGCTCGAATAGCAGCAGCCAGATCTGGTGCTTGGCAAACTCCGGATCGACCAGCGCAAGAGTCACCGCCTGAAAGGCCAGGTCCCAGGCCGCGAACCAGGGGTACTCCCACTTGTCCGGAACCGCCAGCACGCGCATCGAGTTCAAGTGGCGCCAGTGACGGTTGCGGATCTGCTTTCGCGACTCGGGAGGGGGCAGGTCGGGCCGGTCGCCGTCCATCCAGGTCGTCACGTCCCACAGATAAACGATCTTGTTCCAGAGCATCCCCGAGATGGCCTGGCGCTGAATGGCCTTTTCGTCGGCCGTTGCCTTCGGTGGATGAATCGAGTCGTAAAATTCGTCGCACTCGCCCCTGCGCTGCGCCACCACCCTGTCGAGGCTGGCCAGCGGACGGGCCGGCGCGTCCGGCGTCAGCCTCAGCCGCACCACCGTCGAGCCGCCCGCGGGCACGCTGCGGATGTAGTGCAGCGCCGCCTTCGTCCCTTCGTCGGCCGGATTGACGCTGGCTTCGCCCTCGATCAGGTGCCGGTGGAATGCGTCCTTCACCCAGGGCTTGCGGCTCGTGTTGCCCGGGCCGTAGACCCGGGCGCCGTTGGTCTCGTTGTCCGTGAACAGTGGGCGCCCGTCCGGATCGCCGTACAGCCGGCGTTGCTGGACCCGCGCGTCCAGGTCGAGGCGCGCCACCCGCCTGGTGGCCGAATCGTCGGCAAGCAACGTCACCGCTCCCGAAACCTGGCGGTCGAGGCGGATGTTTGGTTCCGGTTTCGCCGGCTCGGTCCAGGCCCACCGGTTGCGAAACCACAGCTGCGGCACGATGTGGATCTCGGCCTCTTCCGGCCCACGGTTGAAGGCCTCGATGCGGATGCAGAGGTCCTCCTCGGTGTACTTGGCGTACTCGACGAACACGTCGAAGTAGCGGTCGTCGTCGAAGATGCCCGTGTCGAGCAGTTCGAGCTCCCGGTCGAGCGGTCCCCGGCGCCCGTTCTCCTCCACCAGCCAGCCGTACGGGAACTCCCGCTGCGGGTACTTGTAGAGGTACTTCATGTAGCTGTGCGTGGGCGTGTTGTCGAGGTAGTAGTACAGCTCCTTCACGTCCTCGCCGTGGTTCCCCTCCGGGTTCGACAGTCCGAACAGCCTCTCTTTGAGGATCGGGTCTCGCCCGTTCCAGAAGGCAGGCGCAAACACCAGCAGCTGATAGCGGTCGCAGACGGCGGCAATGCCGTCCTCACCCCAGCGGTACGCCTTGCTCCGCGCCAACTCGTGAGGAAGGAATCTCCAGGCATCGCCGTCGGGGCTGTAGTCTTCGCGGACGGTGCCCCAGGCTCGTTCAGCCACATACGGCCCCCACCGGCGCCAGGCCAGGACCCGATCGTGGTCCCCGTTCAGTCTCAGATGCTCCTTGGTGGTCGGCTTTCCCATCAGATATCCCGCGCTCCACGGAATCCGGTCTGGCGATTGGAATTGAAGATCGTCAACTTCACGTAGCGGCTCCAGATCTCCAGATCGCGCACGTTGCCGGCAAAGTAGCTGCAGCCGCGGCAGGCCCTCTTGAGCTCGAAGCTGGCCGGCGGCCCCTGGGGGTTACGGTACGGACTGTGACCATAGTAACCTTCGTCGACCCAATCGGCACACCAACTTCTCACGCTGCCCACCAGATCCAGGTGGCCGTAAGGGCCGGCAAAACGCGGGAAACTGCCCACAGGCAAAGGAATTCCTTCCTCGTTATCACCTCCCCAATCGGCCATCTGCCTGCGCTCCGGCGCCGCCTCCCCCCACGGGAACGTTTGGCCCTGCTTGCCGCCGCTGGCCAGCTCCCACTCGGCTTCGGTCGGCAACCGCTTGCCCGACCAGCGGCAGTAGTCCGCCGCGTTGTGCCAGCTCACGAACACCATCGGATGATCGTCCCATACCGTCCACTCGACGCCGATCAGGTTGATCGCGCTGTAGTTGGCCTCGTCCATGTAGCGCTTGTACTGCTTGCGGGTGATCGGCAACTTGTCGAGCAGGAAGGAGTCGACACGCACCTTGTGCGCGGGACGGCAGCGCTCGTGGGCCAGGCCGTCCCGATCGCCCATCGTGAACTCGGTGCCCGGAACCAGGATCGTCGCCGTGCCGTCCAGCTCGTTGCGGAACTCCTCGAACCCCTGGGGGTTCTTTCCCAGAGCGGAAAGAAGGCCGGGTCTGGGCTTGAATGACTGCCGCTCCCAGTAAGGGGTTTCGGTCATCGTGGTCAGCTCGCCCGTGGCCAGCGGCGACTGCGGCATTCCGGGTAGACGCACCGCCCAGTGGTACTGCTTCCCGGCCTGGAGTGACTTCATCCTGAGGATGTGACGAGTCTGCGCGGCCTCGTCTTCGACCGCGCTGGTCAGGCGGTCCGGGGCCACGCCCCACGCGAGCTCGTAGCGCCCCGGGGCGCCCGACTCGAAGCGAACGGCTGCGCTCGTGTCCCGCACGATCGTGTCGGCGACGATGGATACGGCGGGGAGGGCGGCGGCCGCGACTGCGGCAGGCGGCCGCGCGCGCGGCACCGGCACCGTCACCGGCGCCGGCGCCCGCAGGGCAAGACCTCCGGCCGCGGCGGCCGCAATCAGCGCGGCGAGACCGGCCAACACCGGAACCGCTCTGCTCCGCGGAGGCTCCGGGGACGCTGCGATCGGGCCGGTCGGCGTTGCCGGCCGGGCGATCTTCCCGGACGACAGCGGTCTAGCCGCCTGCGCGCGCACGCCCGAGGAACCGGTCCTCATCCGGGCGCGCTTCAGCGCCATCTGGTAGACCGAGGCGTCCTTGGGCCGGTTCGCGGCCTCTTTCGAGAGCGCCATCTGCAGGAACTCTCGCATCGAGGGCGCGAACGAGGCCTCGAATCGCGGATCCTCGAAGGGGTCCTTGTTCAGGATCTGCCCCATCATCGAATGCAGGTCCAGCGCGTTGAAGGGGCTCTCGCCCGAAATCATTCGAAAGAGCGTCACCGACAGCGCCCACAGATCGCTCTGGGGGCCGGCCTTGCCGGTCAGCAGCAGCTCCGGCGACATGTAGGCCGGCGTGCCGGGGACCATTCCCTCGCGGGTTTGAAACGTCGCGTCCTTTTCGCTCCACCGGGCCAGGCCGAAATCGGAGAGCTTCGCAGTGCCGTCGGCGACCATCAGAATATTGCCCGGCTTCAGGTCCCTGTGAAGCACCCCCCGCTCGTGTATGTAGACCAGCGCCTTGAGCATCTGCTCGGCGATCGCGTAGGCCCGGGCTTCCGGCAGTTTCTTGTCGCGATCCAGACGCGCCTCGAGACTCTCGCCGTCCACGAACTCCAGGACGATGAACGCGGTCTCGTTGTCCAGCC
Source organism: Candidatus Wallbacteria bacterium (assembly GCA_016199905.1). Classification (GTDB taxonomy): domain Bacteria; phylum Muiribacteriota; class UBA6191; order JACPRK01; family JACPRK01; genus JACPRK01. Next base: position 4,716 of record JACQFU010000522.1, on the reverse strand, counting down.
CCGAATCGTAGATCGCCACGAGGTTCGGATGGCTCAGCTCCGCGAGGATCTTGGCTTCCCGCTCCATCCTCGAGATCATCTCGCCCGCTCCCCGCACGAACTTGATGGCGACCTCCCGCTTCAGGCGGGCCTGGCGGGCCAGCCAAACGGACCCCATGGCGCCCTTGCCCAGCTCCCGGATCAGCTCGTAATCCGCCTGGAAAGTTCCTCCCGGCGCTGGCTTGCTTTCCTCGGTCACGAACGGGATCATAGCGCGCAGAGAACGGCGGCGAGTAGCCGGCGATGCGAGACTTACCCTCGCAGCCGGCTGCACCCTGCTTGTACACTGCCGTTGTGGCGACGGGAGATTCCACTTCGGTCTGCATCATCGGAAGCGGCGCGGCCGGCGGCGTGTTGGCCTGGGCGCTGGCGCGGGCCGGAGTCGACGTCGTCGTGCTCGAGCGAGGCAAGCCGGCCAAACGCGATGAGACAGCCGAGGACGAGCTGCTTCAGGTCATTCGACGCTCCCACCAGCCGCCCGTCGAGCGCGACGGCACCGTCGTCGTGGAGCCCACGGCTCGCGCGGAAGGCGAACCCACTCGGGTCGGGCAGGCTTACTACCTCCTGGGTGGAGGCACGATCCTTTACGCCGCGGCTTCCTGGAGGTTGCGCCCCGACGATCTGCGCAAGCGCTCGAGATACGGTACGGTCCCGGGAAGCGAGCTGGTCGATTGGCCGCTCACCTACCAGGATCTGGAACCCTGGTACACGATGGCGGAAAAGGAGATAGGCGTCAGCGGCAAGAGCGGCGCCGACCCCACCGAGCCGCCGCGCAGTTTCGATCACCTGATGGCCCCGCTCGACGAGGACCCGTTCAGCGCCAGGCTGGCTGCCGCAGCCCGCAAGATGGGCCTGCGCCCCTTCCCGATCCCAACGGCAATCAGCTCCAGAAACGATGCGTACCTGGGTACCAACCAGTGTCAGTACTGCGGCTGGTGCAGCGGCTACACGTGTCTCTTCTACGCCAAGAACAGCGTCGACATCACGGTCATCCCCAAGGCCCTGAAGACCGGCCGCGCCCGCGTGCTGACCGACTCCTACGCCACTCGCATCGAGACCGATCCTCGGGGCCGGGCCAGCGCGGTGATCTACCGGGAGACCGCCACGGGGGCCGAGAAGCGCCTGGCCGTTGGAGCCGTCTGTCTGGCGGCCGGCGGCGTCCAGTCGCCAAGGCTGCTGTTGATGTCCGCGTCGAAGCAGTTTCCCGATGGACTGGCAAACCGTTCGGGGCTAGTGGGTCGCTACCTGATGTTTCACATCGAGGGCCGTCGCACGGCCGTGTTCGACCAGGCCTTTGACTTCGTACTGACCAAGAAGGTCGGCGTCCACGACTGGTACTTCCCGGCCAAGACCGACGCCTGGATCAATCACTGTTCAATCCAGTCCGGCAGCCGTCGCGGTCCCCTGCGCTTTGCGCTCTCCCGGGAAGGCTGGGGCGAGGACTACGAAGCCGCGCTGGCGCGCGACTTTCCGCGCACACAGCAACTCCAGGCGATGGTGGAGGACCTGCCTCAGCTTGCGAACCGGATCGAGTTGGACTCCGGCCGCAAAGACCCGGAGGGCTACCCCTTGCCGAGGATCACGCATCGATACCACGAAATGGACCGTCTGGCCCTCGTGCATTCGCAGGAGCGGATGGGGGCGCTGCTTCAAGCAGCGGGCGGCAAGCTGGTCGATACCGCCGAGGCGCACACCAACATCACAGGCGCGTACACCTACCACCTGATGGGCACCTGCCGGATGGGGACCGATCCGAAAGACTCGGTGGTCGATCGGGACTGTCGCTTTCACGACGTGCCGAACCTCTTCGTCGCCGACAGCAGCTTCTTCCCCACGTCCGGAGGTCTCAATCCGACGCTCACGATCCAGGCAAACGCGTTCCGCGTGGCCGACTACATCGTGAAGCACCGCAAGGAGCTGGGCGGGTGAAGAGCAGACCGGCGCGTTTGCTGCCGCCAGGTGGCACCTCGCGCGCGCGACGCGTCCACGCTATGACGCGGCGCCAGCTGCTGCGCGGAGTCGTGGCAGGGGCGCTGGCCGCACGCGGACTGGCGTCCGAACCGATCTCTGCGACCTCGCACGCACCGGCTGTGGCTGTCGCCCCCGCCCTCGCCGGCCAGCGCACTCTGGGGGCCGCGCGCTGGGCCACGCTGCGCGCTTTCGCGCTCGTGATGCTGCCGGCGGCGGGCAACCTGCCAGGCGCCGAGAAGGCCGGCGCGATCGAGTACCTGAAGCAGGCGTTGGCCGGAGAGTACGCCGTGTTCCTGGGAGTCTACCGCCGGGCGCTCGACGATCTCGAGGCGCTCGCCAGGCGTCAGGGCGCCGTATCCGTCGCGCGCTCGGCCTCGGCATTTGCCTCGCTTTCCGCGGACCGCGCCACGCTCGTCACACGCCAGTTCGCGGCCGCCTCGCCACGCGACTTCGCCGTGCTGCGCCAGCACGTGCTCGAGGGATTCCTGGCCGATCCCGTTCACGGCGGCAATCGCGACCGCGCCGGCTGGGAGACGGTCGGCCTGGTGCACAAGCACAAGGAGTAGCGCTCCGGCGCCGCCTTCCCGTGCACGGCCGTTACGGACATCGGCCTGATTCATCTCTCGGCAGTGAGGACTCTGAGGTGGCTGGCCCTGCGCGAGACGAAGGTGACGGACGCCGGCATCTTTGCCTTGCGGGCCGCTCTTCCCGAGCTGCGCGACGATCGATAGGCTCTACGGTACGAGCCGCGTCTGTTTCTCGTCGCGCTGAGGCGCCTCGCCCAGGCGCGCCAGCGTCTCCTCGAGCGAGTCGCAAGCGCGCAAGACCTCGGGACGAACGGCGGCCTCAGGCGCCGATTCCCCGGCCTTGCGCAGCTCGCCGCAAATTCCGCGCGCTCTGTCCAGGGACTCGCGCATCCGGCCGAGGGCGCGGTTGAAGAGCGACGCCAGGTGATGGAACTCGGGATCGTCCTCGTCACGCAGGTGAATCTCCGCGCCCAGCCGGCCGTCTTCGGCGATGTCCAGCAGGGCTTTCTCGAAGCGGTAGAGGGGCCCGGCAATCTCGTGGCTGAACCGCAACGCGAAGTAGGCGAACGCCGCCAGGTAGCCCAGCAACCACCAGACCAGCACCTCGAAGAACAGTCCGCCCAGCTCGTCGAGCACGTCGAAATGGTGCGGGTCGCCCGTCTTGACCGCGACGTAGTAGCGGCTGCCGACGAAGATCAGGGCGACCATCGCCGACGTGACCAGGATCATCAGCGAAAGACGAAGGATCAGCTTCGTCTGAAACCGGCGCCGGATCAGGTAGCTGCGGCGGAATTCCTTGGCCACGGCTCAGGCCAGTTCGCTGGCCAGTTGCAGGCGGCCCACGTCGAGGCCGTTGGAGTTGCGGCGCGGCGGTAGGAACTCGCTGGCCAGCTCCTCGTAGTCCCTGGAGTCGAGAAGGTTCAGGCGCCTCAGGACGCCCAGCGAGGCCGCCTGAGCCATCGGGATGTCGGGCGCCTCGGACTTCACGGCGATGCCGATGCCGCTGTCCCGATGCGCAAGACACGAGAGCCCGTCGGCGCCGCACTTGGCCAGGATCTGTCCGTGAGTGATCTCGTTCAATCGTGTGTCGAAGCGGCCCGTGCCGTTGACCATGACCGGATAGGCTCGCATCGCCGCCGCCACCTTCGCCAGCGAGGCGGCCAAGTTCGCCGGCAGCCCCGTCGGTTTGGCGAGCTGGGCGTACAGCCACGCGATTTTCTCCAGCGGCAACGCCGGCACCGGCGCTCCGCAGCCGTCGATCAGGACCGGCACCTCCGGTCGCACGGATCTCGACAGCTTGAGCACCTCGTTCAAGATGCGCTCATGAAGAGGATGCTGTGGGCTGGTGTAGCCCGACTTCTGAAAGCCGCGCGCCGCGCAGTAGAGCAGCATCCCCGCGTGCTTGCCGGAGCAGTTGTGATAAATGCGGGACCCCTTACCAGGCGGGATGCCGCATGCCAGGTCCCCCTCGGCGGCACCCGCTCGCGACAGGATCGCGCGCACGGTTTCGAGATGCTCCCGCTCGGCCGCGTGAGACCCGCACATGATGGCCAGCTCCCGCTCCTCGGGCCGAAAGTGGGCGGGCACCTCGTCCATCAGGATCGGCAGGGCCTGGAAGGGTTTCAGCCCCGATCGAACCGGCGTCAGGCGCGCGCTGTTTCCGAGGCTGAACACGCGCTTGCCGTGCGCGTCGAAAGCGACCGCGTGGCCGAAAAACACGTTCTCCAGCACCGGTCCTCGGTACGAGAGCACCAGAGGTTTAGCATTGACGGCCGGAGTTGCAGTCGGCATGGGGACGCTCGTTATATCACGGCGACACGCTTCCGCGCAACGCGGTCACCGTCGCAAACCGGGACCGAGCACCGGCAGATCGCCCGCGGGACACCGTCAGATCGTGCGGAAGCCGGCCCGGCGGAAGTCCTCGTCGAAGGCGAGGGCGACCTCGATCTGCTCTTCGCTCATCAAGGCAAAGCTGGTGCAGTCGGTGAAGCTGAAGTCCAGCCCTTGAGATCGCTTGAACAGATCCAGGGCGCGGGCCAGAACGCGGTCGGGCACGTCCAGCACGGGCAGGAAACGTTGCTCCAGCGCGCGCTCCGCAAAGGCCAGAGCGACGGCGTGGTTGGCTCGCCGCTGGAGCAGCGTCACGGTTTCGTCGACGACGAAGAGGCTGGTGACGACC
>JACQFU010000554.1 GCA_016199905.1 Candidatus Wallbacteria bacterium | reverse complement strand
TCTTCCTTCTTGAAGTCCGCGTCGGTCACGAAGCCATCCAGAGGCAGAAGCGCCTCCTGGCCCCTGTCCCGGTTGAGGTAGGCCGTCCATGCCTCGTACATCTGCGCCATCACCGGCGGCTGGCCTGCGACGACGGAAGTGCGGATCTTCTGCTGGAGCAGGTCGTAACCGCCCTGGTAGACCGCCTCTATCGGCGTGGCCGGGTGCAGGGCGTTGAACTTGTCGATGATGGTCCGCATGGCCTTGCCAAGGTCTCCGGCCATCGAGTGCCAGAAGACGATGGGTTCGACAGTCTTCCCGCCCGCTCCCTGGCCCGTGGCCGTGCCCGAGACCGCCCCGCATCCCCCTGTCCAGAGGCCCGCGGCCAGCAGCGCCGCCACGAGACCCAGAGCTTTGAGCTGACCGGCCAATCCTCCCTCCAAAGGTCGCCTGAGATCGAGGAAACGGAGGAGTGTAGCACGTGGCATGGCCTGCGTCAATCTTGATTCGGATGGCCACTCGTACTATCTTGTGGGCGCTTCCGGAGGGGGCGGAGGAGGACGGTTCGATGTCACTCTTGAAGGTTGCGGTTCTCGGGAACCCCATCCTGCGCAGAACAACACCCGAGATGAAGAAGTCCGAGCTGCTGCGCGAGTCGGTACAGCGATTCATCGACGACTTGATAGAAACGATGCGCGAATACGACGGCGTCGGTCTCGCGGCGACCCAGGTCCATCAGCTGTATCGAATCGCGGTGATCGAGGTCGTGGCGAACCCGCGGTACCCGCAAGCCCCCTCGGTGCCACTCACCATTCTGGTCAACCCGTGCCTCACCCCGATTGGGACCGAGCGAGCAAAGGACTGGGAAGGATGCCTGAGCGTGCCGGAGATGCGCGGGGTGGTCTCCCGGTGGACGAAAATTCACGTCGAGGCGATGGACCGCAAGGGCAATCCGCTTTCGCTAGACGCTTCGGGTTTCTTTGCTCGGGCCGTTCAGCACGAGACGGACCACCTCGACGGAATCGTGTACGTCGACCGTATGGAGGACATGAGCACGCTCACCTACCTCCGCAAGTACGGCCGATACTGGCGAGACAAACAGGTCCCCGACGAGGGCTCGGCGCTCGGGTAGAGCGCCCGGAGAAACGATGATCCTAGACAGGCTGATCCGCGCGCTTCTGCCGCAGGAAGACAAGTTCTTCGCGTTGCTCGAGAGTGGTTCCGCGAACCTCTGCCAGGGCGCTCGAAAGCTCCAGGAGTTCGGCAGGCTCACCGGCGACGAGGAGAGGCTTTCGAAGTCCAGAGAAATCAAGGACATCGAGCGCAAAGGCGACGACATCACCCGGGAGATCTTCGAAGAGCTCGTGAAGAGCTTCGTCACGCCGATCGAGCGCGAAGACATCATCGCCTTGGCCAGCTGCATCGACGACGTCCTCGACGCCATCGAGTTCTTCTCCGATCGCGTGATCCTCTATCGCGTCGGCGACCTCGGCCTGTACATCCCGCAGATGGTCGAGTTCATCGCCGCGGGCGTCGAGCGCATCGAGACGGCCATGCACCTGCTGCGTCATATGCACCGCTTCGACGAAATCCGCCAGTGCGCTCTGGATATCCACAAGCTCGAGACCGACTGCGACAAGCTCTACCACAACGCTCTGGGACAGATGTTCAGCGAGGACTGGGCCCCCTTGGACGTCATCAAGTTCAAGGAGATCTACGAGGACCTGGAAGGCGCAATGGACATGTGCGACGACGCGGGCAAGGTGCTGGCGAACGTTTGCATTCGAAACGGGTAGGCTCCAGGCTCCTGCCTCGGACCCGAATCCTCACTGGGTTGTCGCGGCGCCGGCGCTGGCGGACTCGTCGCCTTGTCCGATGGCCTTGTCGTCGATGGCGACGTCGAGGTAGCGATTGGCGTTGAAGACCGGATAGAGCTGGATGCCGGAGGTCCACGGCTGCGTCACGATGATGTCGAGCTTGTGGAACAGGAACACCCGGCTGGCGTCCTCGGTGACCTGCTTCTCGATATCGGAGTAGAGCTGGATGCGCGAGTCGAAGTCGGCCGTGCGGCGAGCCTGATCCAGCAGCGCGTCGACTTTCTTGCTCTTGTATCGCGGCCCGTTGCCGCCGGCGCCGGACTGGCTCGAATGGAATAGCGGATACAGGAAGTTCTCGGCGTCGGCGTAGTCGGCCCACCAGCTCAGGTAGAAGGCCTGAGCGAGCCCGTCGTTGACCCGAGACTTGAAGGTCTGCCACTCGAAGGTGGCGAGCTTTACGCGGATGCCGACCCGGGCGAGGAAGCTGGCGAGGATCTGCGTCACCTCCAGGTTGTCCTTGTTGTCGCCTTGCGCCAGCTCCAGTTCGAAACCGTTGCCGACGCCGGCGTCCGCCAAGAGCTTCTTGGCCCCCTCGGGATCGTAGGGGATGCCCTTGTAAGCCGGATCGTGGCCCGGCAGCTCCGTTGGAATCGGGCCGGCCGCCTCGACTCCTTGCCCCTTGCGCACCGATTGCAGGATCGCCGCCTTGTCGATGGCCATCGCGATGGCTCGGCGAACGCGCACGTCGCTCGTCGGCGCCTTCTCGCAGTTCAACCCGAGGTAGTACACGTTGAGGCCGGCGCGCTGGAGGATGCGCTTTCCCCAGGTCGCGTTGGAAGTGTAGAACACCCGCTCGCTCGGCGGAATCGCAATGACGTCCAGGTTTCCGAGCTGGAACTCCGAGGACCGGGTCAGCGGCTCGCGGATGATGCGGAACCGGATCCCCTTCAGCTTTGGAGCTCCCAGGTGATAGGCCGAATTGGCCGCCAGTTCCACCGACGAGTCGTTGATCCAGCTCACCACCTTGAAGGGGCCGCAGCCGACAGGGCTCCGGGCGAACTTCTCCCCGAGCGCCTCCACGGACTCCTTGGGAACGACACCGGCGACAGGCATCGACATCATCTGGAGAAAAGGAGCGAAGGCCTCTTTTAGCTCGATTCGCACCGTGGAGGGGTCGACGGCGGTGATGCCCGTGACCGTCGCAGCCTTTCCCGCCAGCCGTTCGCTGGCGCCGGCCACGGGCTCGAGAGTCCACGTCCTCAGGGCGCGCGTCTTCGGGTCCATGACCCGGTCCAGCGAGTAGCGCACGTCCCCGGCCGTGACCTGGCGGCCGTTGGTGAATTTCGCCTTCGGATTGAGATGGAAGATGTAGACCTTTCCGGACGGGTCGACCTCCCAGCGCTCGGCCAGGTCGCCCGTGACGTTCATGCTCTCGTCGGTGCGAACGAGCGGGCTCGAGACGAGGCTGACGATGCGTCCACTGGCGACATCGCTCCAGCGGGCCGGGTCCAGCGTGAGTGGATTCTGCTCGATGGCTTGCTCCAGCACTCCGGGCGAGCGTGCGGTCGACGAGAAGCCGCAAGCCGTGACGCCAAGCACCAGAGCCAGGAGAGGCAGAAGACGCTTCACAAGGGGAGAGTACCAAAGTCGTCGACGGGCGCACAACAGGCGGCGGACGGGGGGCGGGAGCAGCAGTCCGTCAGGCGACAGGGGGGGCGGGTACCGGGGGCGATGTCGATGACTGCTCGGGAAGCGGGACAGGGTGCGAATTGTCAGTTGCGATTTGCAGACTTCGGTTTCCAATCTCAAGTCGTCCCATCGATTCCCCTTTGCCCCTTGCCCGACATGCACCCCGGCTTCCCGTCTCGATTGAAACGCGTGCGAT
>JACQFU010000553.1 GCA_016199905.1 Candidatus Wallbacteria bacterium | reverse complement strand
TGGCCTGGCAGGGAGCCCAGGCCACCGATCCGGACCGCCACCTCAAGGGCGACGAGGGGACGGTGGTGGTGCAGCCGCGGGGGGACCATCCGGCGACCGGAGGGCTAGCCGAGACGTTGCTCCCGGGCGTCACGTTTTTCGGCCTTCCCGCGGGCGACTCCGAATGGAAGCCGCTGATGGCCTTGTCGGCGGCGGGGCGGTCGACGTTGCGCCAGGGAGGTCCCGGACCGACGGGGGCGCTGGTGGTGGCGGCGGCGGCGGAGCGCGGCACGGGGCCGGCGCCCGGACGGCGGGCGGTGGTGGGGGACACGGACTTCTTCACGAATGGAGCGCTTTCGAAGTGGCCGGTGAACCGGGAGTTGTTCGTGAACCTGACCGACTGGCTATCGGAGCGGGAGGACCTTTTGGGTCCGTGGCTTGAGACCCGGGAGTCCTTCCGGGTGACGCTAACGGAGCGTCAGCTCCGAGCGGCGGGGGCCGTGGTGGTGCTGGGAATGCCCGGGCTGCTGCTCCTGGTGGGGCTCTACTTCTGGCTGGAGGGGCGGCGCGGATGAGGGGGCCCGCGGCGCGGCGGAGCGTGGCCGCCGCCCTGGCGCTGATGGTGTTGATGGTGCTCTACCGGCTCGATCCGGGCCGGGAAACGTGGATCTTGCCCGAGCCGGCCTCGAGCGTGCAGCGGGTGCGGATCGAGGCGGAAGGCCGGTGGGTCGAGTTCGAGCGCACGGGTCCCGGATGGCGCGCCGTGATGACGCAGGGCGTCATTTCCGAGGGGGCGGGCCCGGGCTACCGGGGAGTGGCGTCGCCCGGGGTCGAGGACGTGGGCGCGCGGGTTGGGTGGGTCCTGGGCCGGCTCTGCGAGCGGGACGCGCCCACGCTTTCGGCCGAGCTTGTCCGGGGCGCACCGTACGGGCTGGAACCGCCCAGGGTGCGTTTGACATTGACGGGGAGACGCACCTATCATCTTTCGATCGGCGGCCTCAACCCCGCCGGAGACGGCCGTTATTTCCGGCTCGAGGAACCCGCGCGAGCGGGCCTGCTGCCCCGCGATGTGGCGGGCGAGATCGCCGGCCTGGCGGGAGGCGGCCCCCAACACTGAGGAGCAACCCCGGATGAAGATCGGCATCATCGGACTACCGCAGTCGGGCAAGTCGGTCACTTTCGACCTTCTCGGCGGCCCCAACGCCTCCCGGGCAGCGGAGGAACCCGGCAAGGGCCGGACGGGCGTCATCAAGGTTCCCGATGCCCGGATCGACTTGCTCTCGAAGTTGTTCAACCCGAAGAAGACGACCTACTCCGACATCGAGTTCGTCGATTTCGCCGCGATCCAGAAGTCAGCGGGCGGGTCTGGAGGTTTCAGCTCCAAAATGCTCTCCGAGATCAAGACCGTGGACGGCCTGCTTCAAGTGGTGCGCTGTTTCCGCGACGAGAACGTCTATCACGTGGAGAAGACCGTGGACCCCGTACGCGACTACAAGCTGCTGGTCGGGGAGTTCCACCTGGCGGACATGATCCTGGTAGAGCAGCGCCTGGAGAAGGTGCGAGCCAGCGTGGCGAAGGGACTGAAGAAGGACGCGCGAGAGCTGGCCCTCCTGGAGAAGTTGAAGACCACGCTGGACGCGGAGCTACCGGCTTCGGCGGTCGAGGTGTCGGCGGAGGACGACGCGCTCTTGCGGAGCTTTGCGATGTTGACGGCCAAGCCGATGGTGACGGTGCTGAACCTGGACGAGCGGCAGCTGCGGGACTCGCAGGAGGAGATGCAGAAGCGGTTTGCCCAGGAGCTGGGAGCGGTGAAGGCGATCCGGCTCTCGGCTCGCATCGAGGGGGAGATCGCGGCACTGGACACAGCGGAAGAGCGAGCGGCATTCCTGGAGGACCTCGGGATGACGGAGCCGGCGCGCGCGCGCCTGATACGCACCTGCTACGAGATGCTGGACTACATCAGCTTCTTCACGGTCGGGGAGGACGAGGTGCGCGCCTGGACGATCCGCAAGGGAACGAACGCGCAGAAGGCCGCCGGGAAGATCCACAGCGATCTGGAGAAGGGCTTCATCCGGGCGGAGGTCGTGACCTATGAGGATCTGGCGCGGCTCGAGGGGAGCTACGCGGCCGCGAAGAAAGAGGGCGTCCAGCGGCTGGAGGGCAAGGAGTACGTCGTGGGCGACGGCGACGTGATGAACATTCGATTCAACGTGTGAGATTCCGGTTTTCTGGAGAGAACGGATGAATCGGCTCGAATACATGGAGCAAAGAGTGCGGGAGCATCCGGAGGATACGTTCGCTCGTTATGCCCTGGGAATGGAGTACGCGGGCGCCGGACGGCTGGAGGACGCCTCGCGCGTCTATGGCGAGCTGCGCCGCGACGCGCCGGGTTACCTGCCCACGTACTATCAGCTGGGCAAGGCGCTCGAACAGCTCGGACGCGCCGGCGAGGCCCGCGACGCCTACACGCAGGGCATCGGCGTGGCCCGCGCCGCCGGCAATCAGAAGACCGCAAACGAACTGACCGAGGCGCTGGAAAACACGGGACCGTAGACTGCAGCCTCACGCCTACGGCTCCGGCAAGGGGTTCCAGGTCTTGTCGGTCAGCAGGTTCTTGAGGAACAGCACCTTGCTGAAGTCCGTCGGCGCGTTGTCGGCCTCGATCTCGAAGCGCAGGTTGACCGTGATGTTCGGCGCGCTGCGCAGCGCGCCGGGCGTTACCTTGAAAGCCTTCAGCTTGTCGAGACCGAACCTGCGGTGCTCCAGCTCGGCAGCCGCTCCGGTCAGGTCGGCGCGGCGGTGGATGGTCCCGCTCTCCAGCCGGTAGGTCACGCGCTCCGGGACGGCGCGATAGGGTTTGCGTTCCACGCGCAAGATGTCCAGCTTCAGTTCCTTTGCGGCCTCGTTCCAGGCCGGCGCCTTGCGCAAGGCCTGCACGTCCATCTTCAGCGACTGGAACAGCAGGTTGGCTTCGCCGATGTACTCGAGCTTGCCCTCTCCACGCACCATCCCGCGCCTGCTGCTGACCAGCAGCGTATAGAGAACAACCATCAAGACAAAGGCCACTCCGAAGGCGAGCAGGGCCTCCACCAGGGTGAACGCCGCCGGCGCGTGTTTCGATCGGCCGGAGCTCACCGGTCCACCTTCGTCTTGAGCGCCACCAGCTCGATGGTGCGCTTTTCCTCCTCGCCCGGGCCTAGCCAGACGACCTTTACCTTCACCGACTTCACGCGGAACTTGCCTTTCTTGTCGATGGTGTCCGCGACATCTTCTTTCGGATCGACCAGGACCGTGCGCGTGTAGGTCGGCTGAGGGACAGGCATGTTGACCGCGATGTCGGCGGCCAGGGTCGCGTCGATCTCTTCGTAACGCAGGGCCCCGACGGCCTCCACGACGTCGTCGGCCAGCAGGAAAGCCTGGGTCTGGTGCAGCGTCTGGGCCGTGCCCTGGTGCCCCGCGATCAGCAGCCCCAGCAGCGGCATCAGGGCGATGGACATGAAGATGACCGCAACCACGATCTCCGTGAGGCTGATCGCCCGGCGCTCGATCCGGATCGCGTGAACTCGGGTCGCCATCGTCGTCTCCCGGGTCGGCATCGTGTTGCCGGCCGCCATGGGTGACGCGGCGGCCGGCGCCTCATTGTACCATTATGAAATCGCCCGAATGGTCGACGCAGAGCGACCAGCCGGGATCGAGCTTCTTGGAGGTCTTGAGCCACGGGCCGACCTTGAAATTCGAGTTGTAGTGCAAGAAGCTGACGTTCTTGGTCTGGAAGCTCTTCTGGAAATCGATTCCCTGGGCGACGATGGAACCGAAGAGCTGAAGACCCTTGGGAGCTTCGATCAGCCCCTTCGGAGCGACCAGGATCGCCTGGACGGGGTGCCGATCGGCGATGCGGATGTTCCCCTTGCGGGCGACCAGCATCAACGGAGGCTTCGTCGGATCGCCGGGACCGTCGCCGCCCACCAGCGGAGACGCCAGATCGAACTCGTCGGCCACCAGAACGCCCCCCCTCTTGATGTGGTTGATCGCCCCGAGCGGGAAGGGGCCCTCCTTCTCCCAGACCAGCACAGTCCCCAGGTCGAGCGTGTCGCCACCTACCAGGTAGCCCTCACGCTCCAGGAACCGCGTGGGGTTGGTCGCGTCGCGCGACATCCGGCACGTCTTGAGCGGGTCCGGAAAAGATGTCGCCAGGCTGGCCAGCACGCTCTCCAGCTCCGGATCGTTCAGGCCGGTCTGCTCCTGCTCCGGCAGCAGGTCGTTGGGGATCTTCATCCTCGGATCGGCGTCCTCTTTTGGAGCGAAAAACTCCTTCGGCACCTTTGCAACGGTCACTCCCTTCTGCACGGGGAAGGCCTGATGGCCTTCGCTCGACAGGAACAGCAGGCCCTGGTTGTACGGACGCGTGGCCACGCGCGACATCATCTGCGAGTAGACGTTGTCGGGTACCAGCGGAGCGGGCTGCATCGTCCTGTCGGCCGGATTCACGTAAAGGAACTTGCCCGGAGCGTACTGGTCAGCCGCCGCCGCGATGTCGTTCAGGGTCCCCGCGCTGACCGGCACCGCGGCTCTCAATTGCGTCGCCGGAAGCGGCATCGGCTCGGTCGGCAACAGGGTGAAGAATGCCTTGAACGCCGTATTGTCGGGAGCCCCCTTCGGATTGGCCGCAGTCAAACGAAGGAACCCGGCCGAGACCTTTCCGAACACCAACGTCGGGCTCACCCGATTGCGAGGCGCCCCCTCCAGGTGGAGAACGCTGGAGAGGAACTTCTGCGTCACGTCAGGCGTCCCGAACGCCTTCCGAGAGCCGTCCAGCTCGGGGCAGTCCATCCGGCTGACGCCCATGTCCCAGAATCGGATCTCCCAGAAAGCCGGCTGAGGAAGCTTGGCGTTCACCTCGTCGTCGGCGTAGGCGCGCTGCGACTCCTTGACCGCAGGGTCGGTCGACTCGTGATAGAACAGGAAGTCCTCTCCGGCCTGGCCGGCGTTATCGGTCTCGTCGTGGCTGAACGCGTGATTCAGCACCAGATCGCCCCGGGCGCCGAGGTAGCACCAACCCTGCCTGGCCAGGGTGTCGCCCGTGATTCCCTTGAAGGCGCTGGCGTCGTCGACGTCGCCGTTGGTCAACACCAGCGGCGAGTGTCCGTCGCTGACGAGACCGTGAAAATCGGTGTGCGCGCTGTTGATATCCGCAGGCACGCAGTTGGGGTTGGTGGGGTCCGACAGGAACAACGTGAAGTGATTGAACACGGGCAAGAGCGGCGAGACGACGCGATACTCCATGTACCCCAGGAGCTTCTTGGTCACGCCCTCCACGAGCGCACCAGGTTTGAATACGCTCTCCACTTCGATGAAGAGACGGCCGTACTTCTGCCGCACATCCTGCAAACCCTTGGTCCAGCCATAGGGATCGAAAGCCAGGGAGTCGTCCGGCAAGGCGTAGTACCGGGTCTTCAACGTCGCGATGTTGGCCACTCCGCCCTCGAACGAGTTAGCCACTCGATCGATCAACGGCCGGTAGTCGGTCATGTAGTCGATCTCACCGAGGGGCACGGGCTTTCCGGACGCCCAAAGCGGGTCGTCCATCGCCTTCATCAGCGACGCGGAGATCGCAGACTTTGGGTCGAGCAGCCCCTGCTCCACCTCGGCCCGCGAGAGCTCCAGGGCCGCCCGCGCAAGGGAGTACGCAAACTCGCCGAACAGCTGGCGGTACTGAAGCAGGCGGCGTCCTCGCATGAACGAGAAGTAGCTGAAGACGCCTATCGTCAGCACCAGAAGCACGAAGAACACCACGACCGTGGCGATTCCCCGCTTCGGGAGCATGCGAGGCATCCATGAACGAACGGTCGCGAAAGCCCCGTGAGGGGACGGGTCCAGTAGGGCGACGGACTGTCTACCGAGCCGGCGCACTCGAGTGGGGGACCTCCGTGCGCGCTCCGAGGCCCGAGATGGGATCGAAGGGTGTCGGGCCCGTCGGGGCGGGCGGCGTTGGCGAACCTGTCGTCCCGCCGGCACCGTCTTCCTTGATGAGCTTGGCCCGTTCGGCCGGATCCGTCACTCCCCTGAGTTTCAGCAGCGTGGCCTTGGACGGGAGCGTCAGCACTGTGCCGTTGGGTATCGTCTTGGGATTGCTGATGTTGTTGGCCTTGGCGATATCGGTCCAGAGCGTGGGATCGCCGTATTTGATCCGGGCCAGATCCCAGAGTGTGTCCCCCTCTTTGACCGTGTAGGTCTCCGCCGAGGCCAGTGGCATGGGAGCGGCCGTCAACAGCAAGAGCATGGACAGGATTGCGCCGACGAAAGTCCTGCGGGACATCGAACACCTCCGAGTCTCTGTGGGGGGTTCCCGATCAGTATATGCCGCAGCCAGCGTGGAGTTCATGAATTGTAAGCGGCCGTTTGCACTGGCCAGGAAGCGCCTCGACGCGGTAGATCATCCGTACGATGCGAACGCGGCAGTTGAGCGTAGGAGCGAAGCTGGGGCTGGCGCTGGCAGCCATCTACGCGGTCGCCCTGGCGTCCGTAGTCGCGGCCGTATTGTCGGGGCACGAGAGAGCGCTTGCGCGCAGGTGCAAGGACCAGCGCCAGGCGATGCTGTCGGTCTTCGCTTCCGTCACCGGGCGGCCCGTGTTGCCCGAGGAAGAAGAAGCGCTGGGCAAGATGATGAGCGTGCAGGAGCAGGAATGGCGTAAGGCGGGATTTCGAGTGCGCCTGGCCATCGTCGGTGTGGGCGTGCTCTCGGCGCTGGTCGGCCTCGTGGGAGCGCTCTTGCTGGCCCGACTGGTGACGGCTCCGGTTACACGGCTGCGAGACGACATGCTGGCCCTGGCTCGAGGAGGGTTGCCTCCGTTGCCGGCACCATGCCGCCCACCCTCCTTCGAGATCATCAGCTGCGAAAAGGAGGCCGCCGCAGAACCGCCCCGGGCCCCGGGCGCGTTCCTGGAGGGGCTGCTGGCCCAGCGAGGCGACGAACTGTACCAGTTGCGCCAGGGATTTCAGCTGATGGTCCACGAGCTGCAGCAGCGCATGGCGCAGCTGGAGACTACGACCAAAGAGCGGGAAGTCTCCAAGCGCCTGGGCGATATCGGCGCTCTGGCCGGCACCGTCGCGCACGAGATGCGCAACCCGTTGAACACGATCGAAGGCGCCGTCTACCATCTGAAGCAGACGTATCGCGAACACGCGGACATCGTCGAGTACGCAGGTTTGATCGAGGAGCAAGTGACCAGGCTGGTGAGCGTTTCTGCGCACCTACTCGACGCAACGCGTCCGCTCGCGCCGGCTCTTCAGCCTACGGACTTGAACCTGCTGATCCGCGACACGGTGCTCAGGCTGGTCCGGGAAGGCGATGCCCGGAAGGTACAGGTGGAGTTCCGCTTGTCGCCCGAGCTGCCGTCGATCCATGTGGACCCGATCCAGATGAAGCAGGTCGTGGAAAACCTTGTCGAGAACTCGCTTCAGGCGATGCCGGAAGGCGGGAGAGTCACGGTGGACACCGCGGTCGACGAGGCGGGCGACGTACTGCTGCGGATTGCCGATGACGGCCCCGGAATTCGGATGGAGCTGCGAGAAAGGGTTTTCGAACCCTTCTTCACAACCCGAACGACGGGCACTGGGCTGGGTCTCTACATCGT
>JACQFU010000552.1 GCA_016199905.1 Candidatus Wallbacteria bacterium | reverse complement strand
AGGCTACCTGGCCGACCAGCTCGCTCCTTACGACGAGATGGCGGTCGTCAGCTTCGGGCGCGTCGTGAGGCCGCTCCAGCAACTCACGGGCGACAAGCGCTTGATGAAAGACGCCGTCATGAGCCTCCAGGCCTACGGCGCCAGCGCTCTTTACGACGGCATCGCCGTCGGTATGCACGAGTCCGCCAGCGGCATCGGCCGCCAGGTCGTGGTCGTCGTCAGCGATGGCCGCGAGCAGGATTTCCCCCACAAGCGCAAGCGCCTGTCGATGGATACCGTGCCGAATCTCATCGACGCGGCCCGTCACCACGGCATCAACGTCTACACCATCGGGATCGGCAAGAGGGTCGATCACGAGGCCCTTGAGGTGCTCGCCCGGGAGACCGGCGGCCTCTATCTGCAAGCCCCCCGGGCCGAGTCCCTGCGGGAGCTGTTCGCCCGGATGGCCGAGTCGTTCCAGTCCAGCTACCAGGCGGTCTACCAGTCGCCCAACATCAAGGAAGACAAGCTGGTCCGCGGCGGGCTCGTAAAGGTCCACTTCCTCGGCCTGTCCGGCGCCGCTCCGTACCGCTTTACGGTGCGGCCCCAGACGGCGGTCAGCTCGCTCGCCATCCAGCGCACGGCCGTCTGGAAGGAAAAGTTCGCGCGCCTCAGAGTTTACACGCGGGGCGAACGGGAGACCTGGCTCGACATGGAATTCTCGCTCGTCGACTCCCACGGGAAGACGGTGCGCCAGGGCCGCACCACGCGAGACGGCTACGGCAGTTCGCTGGGGGGCGGGATGCCCGAACTGCTCGAACTGGAACCTGGCCGCTACACGCTGGAGATCCGCCAGCCGGGAACCGACCTGGTGTTCCACCACCCGGGCATCCTGCTGGAGCGAGGCCGGTCCACGGACCTCACATTCAACTACTCTCGCCTCGTCTTCCGCCGCAACGGCTCTCTCTGGTACGACACGGAGCACGCCCTTGGCGAGACTTCGGACCTGCTCGACCTGAGCGTGGAGGACCTGGCCGCGCGCCGGGTCATCCGCAGTGGTTCGATGTCCGCGTTCAAGCGTCCCCGAGATGTGACGCTCTGGCTGGAGGACGGCGCCTACCGCATTCGACTCGACAACCTGCTTGGCGACGCAAAGCTCGCGTCCAAGGCCAGCCGGGATCGACGGCTGCCCGGCGTGCTGCCCGGTGTGGAGGCCTCCGTGCTTCGCAACGCGCTGACGGCCGAGGTCGTGGCGCAGGGCGGCGACGTGGTGTTCTTCGACGTCGCTTACGACGACTTCCTGCTGGATCGGGATCCGCGGCTGGTGCCCGACGAGCTGCCCGATGCGCCGCGCACGGGCGAAGAGCCGCCCATGAATCCCGAGCTGGCCAACGCCGGCCGGCCGCACATCGAGTCGCACCTGGACGAGCTTCGGGACGAGCTGGAGCCGCCCCCCGTGGAGAAGACGGCAGCGGTGAAGGTGAGCGGCGCGCAGATCCGCGCGGCCCGCAGGCACCACAAGGCGACGGTGAAGTCGCACGCGCTGCCGATCACGGCCCACGACCGGGACGCGAAGCCGAAGAGCGCTGCGAGCAAGGTTTCGGCCGCCAAGCCGAAGCCTGCGCCCGCGGCCAAGCCGGCATCCGAAAAGAAGCCCGCCCTTGGCTCCGAGAAAGCAAAGGAGTCCAAACAGTCGCCGGCTCCCAAGTCTCCGGATGAGCTGCTGGAGGAGGCGCCGGCGGAGAGCGTCTCGAATCCGGAGCCCGTCAAGGGCAAGGCGGCAGATGCGATCGCCTCCGCTCCGGGATCTCGAAGGTCCGAGAAGCCAGGCGTACTCGACGTTTCCGACAAGTGCCTGGCAGACCTGAGCTCCAAGAAGGCGTCCGACACCCGCCCGAGCGGCTCCGCGTCGAGCCGCGACGAGAGCGACGGCAGCGTCTACGTCTCTCCCGGCGGCCAACCTGCTGCTCCCTGGTCCTCGGCCCCCTCCAAGGCCGCCGAGGTTCCGCTTGCCCGTGGCCCGTCGAAAGCCGAGACGATCGCAAGACCTTCGCCGTCCGATCCCATTGCCGAGGACGAGATCCTCGCCAAGCTCGAGCGGGTGCGCGCCAGCAGCAGAGCCCGTCGCGCAACTTCCAGCAACGCCCTGACTCGGCTCGAGAAGCTCGCGGGGAACTAGGGCAGGCGAGGTGCGCCTTTCGGGGCCATCCGACCCTACCCCACCACCACGCGCACCAGCTCCTCGAGCGATGTGAGGCCCTGGGCAACCTTGATCAGGCCGTCTTCGAGCAGCGTCAGCATTCCTTCCTGCCGCGCCACTTGCAGCAGCTCCTGCGAAGTCGCCTTTCCCATCATCGACTTGCTGATGGTCTCATTGACCTTCATGAACTCGAAGATCGCAAGCCGGCCACGGAAGCCTGTGCCGTTGCAGCCCTCGCAGCCCTTGCCCTCATAGAAGCGCAGGCCACCGGGCACCTGACTTCCCAGCCCCTTCAGAAGCTCGGCCTTGGGCGTCGCTTCGGTCCGACAGGCAGGGCAGAGTCTGCGCACCAGCCGCTGCGCCACGACGCCCGACACCGACGACGCCAGCAGGAACGGCTCGAGCCCCATGTCGATGAGACGCGCGAAGGCTCCTGCAGCACTGTTGGCGTGCACCGTGCTGATGATCATGTGACCGGTCTGACCGGCCTGCAGTGCGACCTGGGCCGTCTCGGCGTCGCGAATTTCTCCTACCATGATGATGTCGGGGTCCTGTCGGAGAATCGCCCGTAGGCCGACCGCGAAAGTGACTCCCTTCTTGGGGTCGATCTGGGCCTGGTTGATGTCGTCCAGGTCCTGTTCGATCGGGTCCTCCAGCGTGCAGATGTTGCGCTTGGCGTGCTCCGCAGAGAGGATCTCGCGCAGCGCCGCGTACATCACGCTGGTCTTGCCGCTGCCTGTCGGACCCGTGAAAAGGATGATGCCCTGCGGCGCGTGCAGGACCCGCTTGAAACTCTCCAGCACGTCGGCCTGAATGCCGAAGTCGTCGAGCTGGTAGATCTTCTTGGCCGATCCCAGGATGCGGATGACGATCGTCTCGCCGTGAAGCGTCGGGAAGACCGAGATGCGCATGTTGTGGTTGCGTCCCCGGATTCGGGAGCTGACGCGGCCGTCTTGGGGCACGTCGGTCTTGGAGATGTCGAGCTGGCTCATGATCTTGAGCCTGTTGACCAGCGCCTGGTGGATCTCCTTGGGGATGACGGCGATGTCCGTCAGAATGCCGTCCACGCGGTAGCTGACCCGCATCTGCTTGGCCTTGGCCTCCAGATGCACGTCGCTGGCGCCCAGGAAGACCGCAGTCGAAAGGACCTCGTCGACGATGTCGATCACGTCGGGCTCGCCGAAGCTGCTCTTCTCCTCGATGCGGTCCTTGATGAGACGCTTCACCATCGGGTCTTCCGGGTCCAGCTGCTCGTAATCGGGCCGGTGCAGCGTCTGCACGCCCGCCAGCTCCGCGCGGAGAATCTCGCGGCGCAGCCAGATCCTGCTGCCCAGCGCCGCGACTGCCGCCAGGAAGACCAGCGCGGCGTGATCGGCAAAGACCGGCTGAGCACTCAATCGCGCCAACGGACCCATCCAGTCCGGTAAGCCGCCGGCTACGAGCTGCGAGAAGGCCAGCCCGCCGAGAACTGCCGCCGCGACATCGAGGGCTTGGTCGCTCGTGCCCCCTTCCTCCAACACGTTGGGAATGTTAACACCGGAATCGCGGCGCGCCAATCGGTTGCGCTACACTCCCGCCACTCCCATGCTCCGCCTCGTCACCTTCGACCTCGA
The DNA here is from genome assembly GCA_016199905.1 of Candidatus Wallbacteria bacterium. Lineage (GTDB taxonomy): Bacteria > Muiribacteriota > UBA6191 > JACPRK01 > JACPRK01 > JACPRK01. The sequence goes on along the minus strand of JACQFU010000552.1, from coordinate 617 downwards.
CGGCACGCTCTACTCCAACTCGACGTACGTGCCGAAACTGGTCTGGCACTGGTTCCTCGCCAACTTCATGCGCGCCCCCTTCGCGACCCTGAGGCGGGTCCGCGCCGCCCGGCTCTACCAGAAGGCGCGCGAGGCGTTGCGCCGCCGCGGCCAGGTCTCCGACCTGCGCGCCGAGGCCTTCGCGCAAGCGGCCGCAGCCAGCGGATACGCCGAGGAGTTCGTGCGCGCAACCATCGAAGGCTTGATCTACGATAACCCGTTCGACGGCGCTGCTGCCCACGTCTATCCCGATGTCCGCGAGACCCTGCTGGTCCTCCACGCCCGAGGTTTGAAGCTGGCCGTGCTCTCCGACTACCCCGTCGAGAAGAAGCTCGCGGCCCTCGGCCTGGCCGATGCCGGCTGGGACCTCCTGATGTCCGCCGAGGACGTCAACGCCCTCAAGCCGCACCCGGCCCTCTTCACCGCGGCCTGCGCGCGCCTGGACGTTCCCCCCGCCGAAGCCCTCCACGTCGGCGACCGCACCGACTGCGACGTCGCCGGCGCCCACGCCGCAGGGATGAAGACGCTCCTCTTCCGGGCCGAAGGCCGCAAGGCCCGCGCAGGTCCAAAGGCGGATT
>JACQFU010000530.1 GCA_016199905.1 Candidatus Wallbacteria bacterium | reverse complement strand
CTCGAGCGTCACGCTTTCTTCGGAGGCAAAGCAGAGATCGAAGCCCGCGTCGCCTTCGTGGGCGTAGCGCGGAACGACGGCCTTTTCGTGCCGTTTGTGGAGCTTGATCGGGACGGTCTGCAACGCGCCTCCTCGTGTTGCCGGATGCCTCGGGATGATACCACGCTGGGCTGGGCGCGGGACTGCTTTGGGCCGTGGTGAGGCGAAAGATAGGCAACCGCCGAGCGCTTCTCTATAATGAGAAGCAATCATGAAGCGCCGGCGCGCATCCGCGCTCTACATCCTGCTGATCGTCATCACGATCCTCTTCATCCTGGGCGTCAGCCTGGTGCAGATGGTCGGGATGGGGACGGGGCAGGTCAAGAAGTTCGGCAAGAACACGCTGGCCCATTACCTCGCCGAGGCGGGCATCCATCTGGCCATCCAGAAGATGGAGAAGACCTTCGATTCGCCACTGGTGAAGGGCGGAGGACCGAAGCCGGCCCCCGGATCGGGAGGGCCCGGATCGCCTTCGGGGGTACCGGAGCTGGCGGCGTCGCGCGATCCCATGGAACTGAACCAGGAGCTGCTCGACCTGCTGGACATCGACCGCGCCCGGGAATGGGCGCGCACGTTCGACTTCGGCAACGCGGTCGTGAAGGGCTCGAAGATCCGCGTCACGGCCGAGCTTTTCGGCATCCAGAAGAATGAGTTCTCCACCTACATCGATCGAGTCGAGGTCGTCCCTCAATCGCTGGAGCAGTACCGCGAAAAGGCCGGAGACGAGGAGGGCGGCACCGCGGCGCCATCACCGCTGGGCGGCTGGAGCGGGCGACTGAAGCTGACCTCCGTGGCCGAGTGCGACGGCACGCGCAGCGTCATCGAGGTCATCAAAGGCATCAAGGTCGTCGATTGCACGCCGCCGGCTTCGGACCACACGCTCTTCATCCACAGCAGCAAGACCGAGTACCTGAAGGAAGGGAAGTTCATCCTCTCGAACCTCACCCTCCCCGACGTGATTCAGGATCTGCTCTTCGACCTGGGCAACAAGATCAACGAGATGCTCCGGTTGCAGCTCTCCGACACCAAGGCTCAGAGCCTGGACAACATCTCGAAGATCAACGACATGCTGACCAACAAGCTCGACGAGGGGAAAATGAGCGACGCGCTCAAGCTCGTCTACGAGCTGGCCCAGCACGCCAACGACGAGAAGATCAAGGACACGGTCGACAACATCATCCTGTCTCTCAACCCTCGCGACTGGGGGCGCGTGCGGACCAACGGCGTGCTGCACGTCTACCTTCCCTTCTTCGCCGCCGACGACATCATCAACTACTTCGCCGACACCTCCATCTTCGGCCACCAGCGGCCCGAGATCGGCTATCTCTACAACGACAACCGGCTCCACGACCCGTACTTGTCGGTCTACACGCACTTCGAGGGTTACGTTTACAAGAACTACCGCCGCTTGAATCCTCTGATCCTGGGCCCCACGAAAGAGCCTCAAGTCGTGCCGCCCCAGCGCTACACGATCAACACGCGCATGAACTACGTGAAGCGCTACCCCGAACGCGAGGCCGTGAAGAACCTGAAGCGCCTCATCGACCATGGCCAAAAGTACGCGCACGTCGTCTACAAGGAGAAAAAGAAACTGTTCGGGACTCCCCAGCAGCCGCTCGATCTCTCGGGGATAACCTATGCCACGGAGGACCTCACCATCGCGGGCCCCTATCAGGGCCGTGGACTGATCGTGACGGACAAGAACATCATCATCGCCGGCGACCTCACACAGATGAACTCGCACGACATGCTGGGTCTGGTCTCGCTGCAGGGCCAGATCACCCTGAAGCAGTCCCACACGAAGATCCAGGCCGGCCTCTACGCCTTCGACTGCATCGTCGGCTCCAAGAGCCAATCGGTCGACATCGTCGGCAACCTGGCCTGCGAGACTCTGAACCGCGAAAAAATGCCCCGCTACTTCACCTGCCGGTTCGATCCCGATCTGAAGAACCACATGACCGACAACGTCGTGGGGACCATCAGCCGGCGCGACATCAGCTACCGCGAGCTGCCCGCCGGACAGGAGACGCGGGAGGCGGAGGAGAAGTGAAGGAGTGCGGGCTCCGGGCTATGGGCTATGGGCTCCGGGCTATGGACCATGGGCCATGGGCTATGGGCTATGGGCCCTCGGCTCGCGGTTTCGGGATGGCTGAAATCGCCGGGGTCGTGGAGACGGCCCAGTGACGCGGGCGCCGGACGACTCGCCTCCGCCGGAAGTGGAAGCAACCGACGCTCCCGAAGGCACCGTTCCTCGCGGCACGGTGGATGCCACGGCCCCAAGCCCGAAAGCTTCGGAGGAGCTGCAGCCCGCGGACCTCAGCTCGTCCTCGCCCGCCGCCGATAGCCCTCAACCCCAAGCCGCCCTAGCCGAGCCCGGAGCCCACGGCCCAGAGCCCAGGGTCGACTCTCCGCCCAGAGCCCAGCCTCCCATCATCGAGTCCCCCGAACCCGATGACGACGTCGTGATGTCGCTGGTCGATCACTTGACGGAACTGCGCAACCGCCTGCTCGCCAGCTTCACGGCGCTGGGCGTGCTGACGATGCTCTGCCTCTTCATCTCCGATCGGCTCATCGCCTGGCTCAAGGCCACAGCGCCACCCGATCTGGAGTTCTACACGACGAACCCGACGGAGGTCTTTACCGTCTACGTGAAGACGGCCGCCATCGGGGCGCTGGTGCTCGCCATCCCTTTTCTCTTCTATCAGCTCTGGGAGTTCATCCGTCCCGGCTTGAAGAAGACGGAGCGCAAGTACACCCGCGTCTTCGTGCCGGTCTTCACGCTCTTCTTCTTCATCGGCGCCGCTTTCGCGCGCTACGTTGCGATTCCCCTGGGAGTCGCCTTTCTCATCGGCTTTGCCAAGGGCATCGCCAAACCGATCTACACCGTCAGCGAGTACACCAGCTTCGTGCTGGAGTTGATGCTGGTTTGCGGGCTCCTCTTCGAGTTCCCGATCATCCTCTACCTGATGGGCTCTCTCGGCCTCGTCACCAGCACGATGCTGCGTAACAAGCGCAAGCACGTCATCTTCTGGATCTTCGTTATCGCCGCCGGTGTGACGCCCTCTACCGACGCCGGGACTCAGATCGCGATGGCGCTGCCGATTTGTGTGCTCTTCGAGATCACCATCGTCGTGATGCGGTTGCGGGGAATGTGAGTCGGGCGAAACAACCTCTTCGGATCCGCGTAGGAGAGTCCGAGGAATCCTTGTGACCGATCGCGCGGTCGCGCGGGCCTCGAAAAAAGTTCGAACAAAAAACGCACCTTTTTCGAGCAAGGCGCGTCAAACCGACAGACCCGGCATAATCTCTACCCAAAGGAAGACACTTCGTTCGATGCGAATGTACGCACACATATCACAACCCGAGCAGCTGAATAGCCTCGGAAGCTGGACTTGCGTGGAAGTCCGGAAGACGGACTCTGTCCGCTCGACCGGCGGCATGTTCATCGCCCCGCAGGCAGGCCAGGTGTGGTCAGGAGGAGTCCCGAGCGACTGAGCTCCAGACAAAGGCGAACCCCGATCACACCGGCTTCCAAGAAGCCGGTTTTTTTATCCCCGTCGAAGACATTCCTCCCCCGAACGGACCGTCACGGGCACCAATCCCCCCGATGAGACGACGGTGATACCGATGAAGCAGAACGTGTTGGTTCTCCTGAACAAGGCCCCACCCAACTGGCTCGAGCCGGCCGGGCAGGTCGCCCTCGAGGGCGCGGCCCGCTACGGCGAGCTGGGGCTGGGTGCGGCCGAGCTGGCGAACTGGATCGAGTTGGTGAGGCGCCCCCGCGAGGGCGCCGAGAACGAGCTGAATCCCGTCCGCTTGAACCCCGACCTCTACCTGGCTGCCGCGCTCGCCAAGGGCGTGCCGGCGGCGTGGGCTCTCTGGCGCGAGCAGCTGGAGCTGCCGCTGGTGCGGTGGCTGACCCGGCTGGCCGGAGGCGTGCGTCTGGGCGAGGAGCTCGTGGCCGAGCTGGCGGGCGACCTGTTCGCCGGCAAGCTGCGAGAGTACCGCGGCGACTCCGCGCTCAGGACCTGGCTGACGGTCGTGGCCCGCAACCGGCTCACCGACCGCCTGCGGGCCGAGGGCCGCCGGGGCGTCAGCCTGACGCTCTGGCAGGGCGGCGAGCCTGCGCGCGAACCGGTCGCCCCTGAGGCCGACGTGGCTGAGGAGGTCGCCGGCAAGTGCGACGGCGAGCGGCTCGGCCGGGCGCTGCGCGAGGCCCTGGAGAAGCTGGGGCTCGACGAGAAGCGGCTGTTGGTGAGGTACTTCCTGCAGGGCGCCCGGATGCGAGTCCTGGCTCGAGACTACGGTGTGAATCGGACCCAGGTCGGCAGGCGCCTCAAGGCCGTCTGCGCCCGGATCCGGGCACTGTTGGCCGCGAAGGGCGAAGTCGTCGGCGACGCGGAGGCCCCGCCCGCCGTCACCCTCGAGGTCCTGCGCTTGCTGGGGCAGCCCGGCTCGGAAGCCCCTCGCGGCCCCCGTCCCACACGGCCCGCAGCCCGACAGCGGCCCGACCGTGACGAGGAACCCCTCGCGCTAAGGGCGGTGGCAGTCGGTGCCCGGTAACCTCCCCTTCACCCCGCGCTGGCAGACCGCGTAAAGTCTGCCGTTTTTTCATTCCGGGGGTAGCAGGTCCATGTCGGCTCGAAGGGGCGTCTCGGGTTGCGACGAGTGAGTGGCCTCCCCTCAGGCATCGCTTGACTCCACACCTCCCTGCGCTGATGATCGATTGTGGCGGGACCGCGTCGGGCTCCGCAGACAAAACACCGGAGGAGGTGAACCCAATGGGCAAGCACAAGAATGAGATGAAGCAGTTGCACCGCAAGGCGCGGGTGAAGCGCAAGGCCAAGTTGAAGGCCGCCAAGGCGACCAAGAAAGCCTCCAAGTAGGCCGAGCTTCGCGCCGGCTCCGCGTTCGGGGGGACGCGGGCGCGCAAGCAAAGGGGTATCGGGACGTCGGACGCAGAGGTGAAGTCATGTCCAGCAAGGTGAGGCCCTGGCCAAAGCTCGATACGGAGGAACTGGGCCACTACCGGGTCTTCCGCCTCCGCAAGCACCGCACGGTCAACCCGCGCACCAATCAACCCCAGGAGCGCGTCGTCATCGAGGCGCCCGACTGGCTCAACGTCATCGCGCTCACCGACGACGAAAAGCTAGTGATGGTGCACCAGTACCGCCACGGCACCGAGGCGTGCTCGCTGGAGATCCCGGGGGGCATCGTCGATCCCGGCGACGAGACGTTGGAGGCCGCCGCCCGCCGCGAGCTGCTGGAGGAAACCGGCTACGAGGCTCACGACTGGCGCTATCTGGGCCGGGTGCGACCCAACCCTGCGATTCTCACTAACTATTGCCACACCTTCGTCGCCATCGGCGCCCATAAGGTCCAGGAGCCCGCTCCCGATGCCGGCGAAGACCTGGTCACGGAACTTCTGCCGATGGAGGAAATGCGTTCCCGCATCCTGGCCGAGGAGATCGACCATGCGCTCGTGCTGGCGGCATTCTTTCTCTTCGACGCCCTGAAGCACCAGGTACGGCAGGACACCGCCGTCGAGTACCCGATCGAAGGCGTCCTCGACCTGCACTCGTTCCGCCCCGAAGAGGTCGGCGATCTGGTCGGCGACTATGTCACGGCGTGCAAGGATAAGGGCCTGCGCGAGGTGCGGATCATTCATGGAAAGGGCAAAGGTGAACTGCGCCGAACCGTCCACGCGATTCTCAAGCGCCATCCCGAGGTGAGCCGATTCGAGTTGGCAGCGGAGGACTCGGGCAGCTGGGGTGCCACGAGAGTCTGGCTGGATCCGCGCTGAGAGCGGCGAAAGAGCTGTTCGTACTTGCCTCGGGGAGAGCGGCCCTGGGGTGCCGGCGTCGGGTCTTAGCCGCCGAGCCGAGCGGTCAAATCCCGCATGAACAGAGGCGAGTCGCGCACGACTCCAGGCCAGAACGCGATTTTTGATTGACTCGCTTCATTTCATGGTATAATGCGCGCCTCTCGTTTAGTCAGGGTCCGGGAGAGGCTTTGGTTGGGTCGGACCTTGTCGTGCGTCTCAGATGGAGGCCAGGATGGCTGTCAGCAGTGAATCTCCGCAGGAACGAATCGGCGTCATGTTGGTCGGTCTCGGCGCCCTCGCCAGCACTCTCGTGGCGGGCGTTGAGGCCATCGTCAGAGGCAAGGCGCGCCCTATCGGGTCCCTGACCCAGCTCTATCGCTGCAATGGCGACGCGAACAACGCGTTGCTCAATGAGGTTTTGCCCATGGCAAGACTGCAGAACCTTGAGTTCGCGGCCTGGGATATCTTCCCGGATAGCGCTTACCAGTCGGCCGTCAAGGCGGCCGTCCTCAAGCCCGACATCCTCGAATCCCTTCGCAGCCGCCTCGAGGAGCTCAAGCCGTTCAAAGCCGTCGTCGACGACAAGAACTCGCGTCTCCTCACGGGCAGGCACGTCAAGTCCGGAACGCGCCTGGAGCAGTCCCAGGAGCTGGAACGCGAAATCCTTGCCTTCAAGGAAGCCCGCGGCCTGAAGCGTATGGTGCTGGTGCTCTGCAACTCCACCGAGATCACTCAGTTGATGGGTGAGGAGGCCGAGTCGATCCAGAATTTCGAGAACGGCCTCAAGAACAACATCGACACCATCAGCGCCAGCATGATCTACGCCTATGTGGCGATCAAGCTCGGCATGCCCGTGATCAACTGCACCCCCAGCCAGTGCCTGGAAGTGCCGGCCCTGGCGCGCTTTGCCGAGGAGAAGGGCGTGCCCGTCTCCGGCAAGGATCTCAAGACGGGGCAGACGCTCCTCAAGACGATCCTCGCCCCCGGCATCAAGGCCCGCTACCTCGGTCTCACCGGCTGGTACTCCACCAACATCCTTGGCAACCGCGACGGCGAAGTCCTTGACGATCCCGATGCCTCCAAGACCAAGATCAACAGCAAACTCTCCGTGTTGGAGTCGATCCTGGAGCCCGAGCGTCACCCCGAGCTTTACCGCGGTTTCTACCACAAGGTGAAGATCGACTACTACCCGCCTCGGGGGGACAACAAGGAGGCATGGGACAACGTCGATATCTTCGGCTGGATGGACTACCCGATGCAGATCAAGGTCAACTTCCTCTGCCGGGACAGCATCCTCGCCGCCCCCCTGGTGCTCGACCTGGTGCTGCTGATCGATCTGGCGGCCCGCACCGGCTGGAAAGGTGTTCAGAACTGGCTTGGGTTCTTCTTCAAGAGCCCGCTGCAGTCGCATCAGACCAAGCCGATCCACGATCTCTTCCAGCAGCATGGAAAGTTGGAGGAGGCGCTGAAGCTGCTTCGCAAGGCATCCCCTCCGGCAACTCCCAAGCGAGTCGCAGTCGCGGCGTCTCACTGATTCCCTCGACATAGAGTCCGCTTCGATACGGGCGAGCCCCGACGCGCCGAGGGCAACTGTCCTCTTGCCAGCGACAGGAGATCGTGCCGGTCCGGCATTTCTCCGGAGCGTGGCCGCTATCGATGCGGGCTTCCTCCAAAGGAAGTCCCAAATGTTCTTCGAGTTGTTCAAGGACTTGCTGTTCAAGTACTACGTCGGAACGGATCCCGAACGTTGGTTCCGCCTGATCCGGAGCATTCCGCGAGACTTCGTCGAGAAGGCCCAGAGCCG
>JACQFU010000509.1 GCA_016199905.1 Candidatus Wallbacteria bacterium | reverse complement strand
CACAACTTCGGCGAGACCTACCACGGTCCCACGGTACTGGCCAAGGCGCTGGCCGGCTCCTACAACATCGTGGCAGTGAAGGTGCTCGAGCAGATTGGCGTGCACAGCGTCGTGAAGCTGGCGCGCGCGATGGGCATCACGACGCCGCTGGACGCAAACCTTCCGCTGGCCCTGGGCTCCAGCGAGGTCAACTTGCTGGAGATGGTGAGCGCCTACGGCGTCTTCGCCAACCAAGGCATCCGCGTCGAACCTCGCTGCATCTTGCGAGTCGAGGACCCGGACGGCAAAGAGCTGTTCAGGGCCGAGCCGAGCGAACACGAGGTCCTGGACGAGAACACCGCCTTCGAAATGACTCACTTGCTCCGCGGAGTCGTGGAGCGCGGCAGCGGCACCAAGGCCCGAGTCCCAGGCCAGATGGTGGCGGGGAAAACCGGCACCAGCAACGGCTTCCGCGATGCGTGGTTCGTCGGTTTCACTCCGGAGATCGCCGTCGGCTGCTACATCGGAAACGACGATCATAGGCCGCTGGGCGACGGCAAGGCCGGCGGCGCCGTGGCCGCCCCCATCGTCGGCGCCTTCCTGCGCGACTACCTCAAGGACAGGCCTCACCTCGACTTCAAGAAGCCTCCCGGCGTGGAGATCGTCACGGCCTGCACCGACAGCGGGCTCTTGCCGTTTCCGCAGTGCAAGGACCGCTGGACGATGGCCTTCGCCAAGGGGCGGGCGCCCACCGTGCGGTGCAACTTGCATCAGCCGCTGGACGTCAACGGCCTGCCGGCAGTGGCCAATGTCGAGCTGCCGGGCAGCGACGTACCGGAGTCGACGGATGCCTTGCCCGACGAGGAGGCGCTGGGCGCCGACGGCGCAGCGGTCCCCGACGTGATCTCGAAACGGCCGCTGGAGGAGCGCTCGGGTCCCGTCCGGGCCGAGACCGGGCTGGGCGCCGCTCCGATGCCTGCCGACGAGCAGAGCGGGGACGCAGCCGAGGACGCCCAGGCGAACGCTCCCGCCGAGGACGAGCCGGCCACCGCGGACGCTGCCGGCGACGCCGCGGCCGAGGACACCGCGCCGGGTCGCGCCGCCGCTGCCCCCGCCGAGCTTCCCGCGGAGGAGGAGTCGCTGTTCCGCCAGCCAGCCCGCGTCCCGGCCGCGCCGGTCCGCATCCCGGCCGCGCGACCCATGCCGGCCGCGCCGACGGCCCCCGCAGCCCAGCCGGGTTTCGACTTGCCGCAGCAGTAGCCGGGCGGGCGCCGGGGGCAACGCAGCAGTAGCCAGGAGCGCGCGCGTCGCGTTACACTGGCGGCCGTCATTCGCGCTCGTGGCGCGGGAGGTTGCTCAGATGCTCGTCGTGATGAAGAAGGACTCCAACCAGCAGGCCATCGACAGGGTCTGCGACCTCATCCGCGCCAGGGGGTTTGCGCCGCACGTGATGCCGGGCGCGGTCCGGATCGCCATCGGCGTCACGGGCAACCAGGGCTTCGTCGAGATCGAGAACCTCGAGAGCGTCGACGGCGTGATGGAGGTCATCCACGTGACCTCGCCTCACAAGCTCGTCAGCCGCGACGTCCACCCGGAAGACACGATCGTCGACGTGCGCGGCGTGCCCATCGGCGGCAAGGAGATCGTCGTGATGGCCGGCCCCTGCGCCGTCGAAAGCCGCGAACAGGTTATGCACATCGCGCGCGAGGTGAAGCGCCTGGGCGCCCGGATGCTCCGCGGCGGCGCCTTCAAACCGCGCACCTCGCCCTACGCGTTCCAGGGCTTGAAGAAGCAAGGGCTCGAGTTCCTCGCGGAGGCCCGCGAGGAGACCGGCCTGCCGATCGTCACCGAGGTGAAGGACACCGACAACTTGGAGCTGGTCGCCGAGTACGCCGACCTGCTGCAGATCGGCGCCCGCAACATGCAGAACTTCACGCTGCTGGAAGAGGTTGGCAAGCTGCGCAAGCCCGTGCTGCTCAAGCGCGGGATGTCGGCCACCATCAAGGAGCTGCTGCTGGCCGCCGAGTACATCATGTCGCAGGGCAACTACCAGGTGATCCTCTGCGAGCGCGGCATCCGCACGTTCGAAGACTCCACCCGCAACACGCTGGATCTCAATGCCGTGCCCGTGATGAAGGCGCTCTCGCACCTGCCGGTGGTAGTCGACCCCAGCCACGGCATCGGCCTGTGGAGCAAGGTGACTCCGATGGCCCGCGCCTCCGTCGCCGCCGGCGCCGACGCCCTCATCATCGAGGTGCACCACGAGCCGCAGAAAGCGCTCTCCGACGGGGCCCAGTCGCTGACGCCCAAGAGCTTCGCTCTCCTGATGCGGGACGTCCGGCGGATTGCGGCCGCGGTCGATCGCACCGTGGCCTCCGGAGAGTAGGGCCGGCGTCCCTGCCTGCCCTACCGACTGTCGTGCCCCAGTTGTCCGCACGCGCCCATCACGTCGGTGCCGCGCGACTCGCGCACCATCGTCCAGATGCCGCGGGCGGCCAGCGAGGCGGCAAAGGTCTCCACCCGGTCCGGCGGCGGGCGGCGAAAAGGCAGGCCGGGTACGGGGTTGTAGGCGATGACGTTCACCTTCACCTTGCGGCTTCCCAGCAGCTCGGCAAGCCGTTCGACGTCGGCCTCGGAGTCGTTGATGCCGTCGAAGAGCACGTACTCCAGCATCACGGCGCGGTCGGGCCGTCTCGGAAAGCCGTCGGCCAGGTCCATCAGCCGCTCGATCGGCCAGGGCCGGTTCACGGGCATGATCTCGGAGCGAATGGCGTCACTGGATGCGTTGAGTGACAGTGCCAGGCTCACGGGCACGCCCTGCATCGCCAGCCGCTCCAGCCCGGGGAGGTAGCCGGCAGAGCTGATCGTGATGCGGTTCCGGGGAATCGCCAATCCGCGCTGTTCCTGCAAGATCGTGTAGCTACGCCACACGGCGTCGAAGTTGTCCAGCGGCTCCCCCATTCCCATGTAGACCACGTTGGTCAACGACCGGCCCGCCGGCAGGCGCGAGCGCGCGAACACCACCTGTTCGACGATCTCCGCCGCCGTGAGGTTTCGCACCAGGCCCAACTTTCCCGTCTGGCAGAACGCGCAGCCCATTCGGCAGCCCACCTGGGAGCTCACGCAGAGCGTGCAGCGGTCCCGCGCCGGGATCACCACCGTCTCGAACTCTGCGCCGTCGGCGCCCGCCAAGATGTACTTGGTCGTCGGCTCGGCCTCGGCGCTGGGCAGCTCGCGGGCGACGGTGAGCTGCCCGATGGTCGCTACCGCGGCCAGCCGGCGCAAGAACTCCAGCCGCACTCCCCGGATCTCCTCGACCTGGCGAGGGCGATCGGCGTACAGGCTGCGCATCAGCTGCGCGGCCATCTTCGGCCCTCCGCCCAGCGACGCCGTCAGCTTCAGCAGAGACGAAAAATCCAGCCCGTACAGGTCCTGCAATTCGCTTTGCTTCGGTTCCATCGTGAAACGCCTGCAGCCTACAGCCTACAGCCTCATCCCCTCTCGCCGGATGCGGTACACCCGCACCTCGAACTCGGGTTGCGCGTTCCAGCGGTAGAGAGGCTCCAGCTCCTGCGGCGGCCGTTCGGTCCGCAGCAGGAAGGCAAAGGCGAGGGAGCTTTCGGGCAACCAGCCCCGATCGGCCGTCCGGCGGTCGACGACCAGAAAATCGCAGCCTTGCCGCGCCAGGTACTCGAGCGTCTGATGATACCCGCCAAACGGAATCTGAACCGGGGTCAGTCCGGAGTGGAACGCCACCCAGACATTCGTGGTGCGGGAGCCGGCGGGACAATGCTGGCGCATCCAGAGACCGACCTGACGGTACTCGTCCCCGGCCCGCGGCGCCAGGCGAACCTGGGGCGCAGCCATCGCAATGGCCGTCGCCGTCAACGCGTGAGGGACCAGGGCCACTGCGCAGAGAAGCGTCCAGACCAGCCTGCGCCTCGCTGGGCTGGGGGAGAGCACTCCGGCCGCGTGATCCACTCCGCGTGCCGCCAGCAGCACGAGCGCCGGCAGGGCCAACGTCACGAACCGGCCGTCGATGAAGAAAAGCGGCAGCGCCATCAACGGCGCGCAAGCGATCGCCAGGAAGGCCAGCGCGGCCGGCTCGCGGGCCGCGGCCACGACGCCCACCACCGCCAGCGCCGTCATCACCCAGCCGAGCGAGTCCGCCAGTTGCCCGAGCAAGCGCCGAACGTTGGCTGCGTAGCGGCGGGCCAGCTCCGCGGGCCGTTCGCGGGCGACTTGAGCAACCGTCAGCTCTCGCATCGCGCGATTGCAGGCGATCTCTTTTCCGTCGCTCGAAAGGCTCCAGGCAAGTTGGTCGTAGTCCTTGCCCAGCACGCGGTCTCCCACGAGCAGGTTCCAGCCCGTCTTGCCGCTCACGGTCCAGTGGCCGAGCTGCGAGTGCAACCGCCACAGGCACGGCGCTGCCAGCAACGCGAATCCCGCCAGCAGGGCTGCCGCCGTTCGCGCGCGCCCATGGGCGGTCGCGTCTCGCGCCGGGTCGGCGAGCAGCCAGCCAGCCAGGAGCGGCGCGTAAGCGAACCCCTCGGGCCTCAGCAGGTAGGCGACGCCGGCCAGCAGCCCCGCGACGAAGCAGGTCCCAGGACCGCCATCGGAGCGTCGGACCCAGAACAGCGCCAGGAGTGAATAGAGCGTCAGGATGAAGAGAGTCTCGGGGTAGGCCTGGCACGACCAGAAAACCAGCGGCGAGAGCAAGGCGACCGCGAGGGCGCCGAAGCAGGCAGCCCAGGGGCCGAAGAGCCTGCGGCCCAGCAGGAATACGGGCAGCGGAGCCAGCGTCCCGGCGAGCACGGCCAGCGTGAGGGCCGCCATCTCCAGGTCCCCGCCGGGCCCGGCCGCCAGGGCGGAAGCCAGCGGATACAGCGGAGGCCAGAGCGGGTCCAGCCGAGCCCCGCCGGCCAGCTGAGCCCGGGCCTCGCTCAGGAACAGCGCAGCGTCGCTGTTCATCGGCCGGGTCAGGTGCAGCGGCAGGTTCGACACTCGCGCCAGAAGCCCAGCCGCGAGAGTCAGCGCCAGCACGAGCGTCAGATTGCGCTGGGGATGGGCTGCCGGCGGCAAATCCTCAGACAAACGCCTCGTAGTCCAGGTTGGCCAGCTTCAGGTAGAACCCGGGGTTGTTCTCGAGGAACGAGGTCAGGTCCGACATCTCGACGGCCAGAGTCTCGGTCTCGGTCTCGGCCTGGATGGAGAAAGGGATGCGGCCGATCTTCTTGAAGGGGAAGACCTTGCCAGCGAAATCGCCCCGCTTCAGCCGAGCGATGAACTGCCCCTTCGTGCTCACCACGGCCTCTCCGCTGGAGATGATGTAGCAGAAGACCGGCCGCTCGCCTTCCTGGAACAGGTAGTCGCTCGGGTTGCACCGGTTCGTAGACACCATCGAGAGTAATTGGGTCTTTTGAGTCGCCGACAGCGTGCAGAAGGTCTTGCTCTCCTCCAGCACGCGCCAGGTCTGAAGCTGGCGGTTGACGAACAGGTTCCGCAGCGTCTTGCCCACCTCGGT
>JACQFU010000506.1 GCA_016199905.1 Candidatus Wallbacteria bacterium | reverse complement strand
GTTTGCCCGCAGCCGGGCGTCCGCCTCGTTGACGCTGGAGGCCGGCCGCGAGCTGCGCGGAAATCCTCACGGTGTGCGCCGACCGGCGCAGACCGAGGATGACGTGGTCCTGTTCGAGAATTCGGTGGATCTTGGCCTGGCCACGCTGCGCCGCCAGATGATCCGCTCGAAGGATGGCGAGGGCCGGTCCCTCTACGGGCTGAGGGAGATCTTCGTCAGGACCCCTTCGGCGCGCAGGTAGGTGCGCGCGCCGGCAGATCGGGGGCGTGAGGCGGCCTTGTACAGACGCCCAAGCGCCTGCCAAGCGGTTGCTGGAGCCGGGAGGAAGTCGTGCGGTGCATTTGTCAGAGGCGCGACCGGGGTCTATCGCTGCGGATGACGGACGTGAAGGCAGCGGAGTCTCGCTTGTTCTGGGCGGCTACGACGTACTTCGGTTCCTGGGCCCAGTCGCTCCAGGCTGCCGGGATTCCAGAGGGCATGCACGGGGTGGTCCGGAGGCACACGCCTGATTCGGTTCTGGCCCAGATCCAGTTCCTGATACGGAGAGATCAGTCTCTGAAGACTTCCGCGCTCAAGCGGCGCGGCTATGGCTGGCTCGTGGCGGCCGCCAGGAAGCTCTTCGGAACCTGGAGCGGCGCCCGCCGAGCCGCAGGCGCCAGGTTGGAGCCGAACCGCCGGCATCGGGGCGGCACCGGCGGAGTGAGCATCCGGACCGAGTCGGAGGTTCTGGAGGCCATTTGGCGACGACTTGGCGTTGGCTTGCCGGTGAACGCCCGATCGGTCGAGTTGCTGGCTCCCGGTTTGTTCCTGGCCGGGCGGCGCCTCTTTGGTAACTGGTCGGCTGCGCTGGAGAGTGCGGGAATGGACCCGAAAACCGTCGGGGCGTACCCGAAGTGGACCCGCGAGAGCTTCGCCGACGCCGTGCACCGGCTGCAATCCCAGGGGCGCCCCCTCGGCGTTGGCTCTGTGCTTCGGTTCGAGCGACGGCTCCTCGGTGCCGCGGTGAAGTTGTATGGATCGTGGAAGAAGGGCCTGGAAGCGTTGGGATTCGACTACGAGACCATCAGGAAAGGGCCCATCTGGACGCGGGAGCACATCGTCGAGACGCTCCGGCGGTTCGACCGAGAAGGCCAATCCCTCTACCCCGTGGACCTTCGCCGCGAACATGGAAGCATGCTCGTGGCTGCAGCGAGGGGATTCGGCAGCTACGCAGCCGCACTTGCAGCCGCCGGCATGGGCGACAGGGTCGCAGGCCGAAAGCGGACGGTTTGGACGCGGCAGTGGATCGAGCAAGAGGTTGCAAGGCTGAAGGCCGAGGGAAAGCAACCGTCGGGAGATTGCCATCCCCGCTTGAAAGCGGCTCTGACGTACCATTATGGTTCCCTGACGGCCGGTCTTGCGGCCTACGGCTGGAGGCCCGCCAAGACCGGACCGAGGCCAAAGGTGGCAAGACTCGCCCCGGGAGCAGACCGTCCTTCTCCGGCGCCGCCGACGGGGACGGCCCCCGCCAGCACGCTGGCTGCGCCAGTTGCGGGTCGCTCCGGGGAATCCGCGGAGGCCGGTGGGGTGGTCGCAGGTGCGGCAACTCGCCGCGAGCCAACAAGAGGCCCCAATGCGCAATGGAAGTCGGGCACGACCGATTCAGTGCGCTTCCGATCGGACAGGCCGAAGCGCACCTACACCCGATGGACCAGGGAACTCGTCCTCAAACGCATACGGGAACGGCTGCTCGCGGGGCTTTCACTCGAGGTCGACGACGTCCAGTGCCAGGAGGGCGGTCTTTACTCGGCCGCGAACAAGTTGGGACTCTCTTGGGGCGAGGCCAAGAAGGCCGCCGGAGTTCCGCAGCGAGCCTTCGGGAGATCGGCCGAGGCCACCCCGGAGGGCGTGTTGGAAGTGATCCGTTGTTTGTACGATCATGGGGGTCCGCTTGCAGTCCAAACTCTGCACTCTGCAGGATTGAAGAGCCTGCTTCGAGCCGTCACACGGTTCTTCGGCGATTGGGCACGAGCGGTGGAGGCGGCAGGGCTGTCGGCGGTCGCCAAGCCGGAAGACGAGATGGAAGATGCCGGCCCCGGCCCTGCCTGGTATTTGACCAAGGAGTCCGTTCTCGACGCCATCCGGGAGCGGCATCGGTTGAAGCTGCCGATGAAGAGGCGTGACTTACTCCGCGAGGCTGATTCCCTGGTCGATGCTGCAGCGAGGCATTTTCGCTCATGGGGCCGTGCGCTGCAGTGTGCAGGCGTCCCGGCTCAGCCAGGCGTGAGGCCGCCGCCGCTTACACGGCGGGCCATGGTGGCGGCTCTTCGAGCGCTCGAGGCGCGTGGAGTCTCCTTGACCTACCGTTCGGTCTCGAAAGCCGACCAAACCCTGGCCAGGGTCATCTGCCAGCGGTTCGGCGATTGGGAACTCGCTCTGCGGCGGCTTGGCCTCGGGCAGGAGTGCAGGCCACCGCGTCTATCGCGAAACCTGCCCGCCCCCGCGATCGCGCCGATGCCATAGGTGAGCGTCGCCCTCACCTCTCGAATCGCCTCGCGAGGCAGAGGCTCGTCTTAGTGCGGGTCGGCGACGAGCAACGCCGATTTCGCGAAAGGGTGAAGTCGACCCGTGCGATGGACCTACACCCATCCGAACGGGATCCCCCTGGCGTACACGCGCCAGGAGAAGGCGCCGGCCAGAACCAGCAGCGCCGCGTTGGTCGCGGAAGCGAATGACGTCACGATCTGCAGCCCCAGCAACACCGTCGTGAGCACCAGGAAAAGACATCCGGCCGCCATTCGCTTCCTCTGAAGCCTGAGGGGGCCGAGCCGTGCGGCCAGCTCGGTGGGGATCGAATCGCCCGCCACTTGGGCCAGCAGCCGATCAATCCGGGGCTGCAGCGAGAAGGCCACCACGGACAGCATCGCCGAAAGCGCGATCAGCAGCAGCATTTTCGCCAGCAGCACGCGGTTGTCGGCGAGAGAAACCAGGGAGTATCGCAGGCCCACCAGGGCGATGCCCGTGATCAGGGCGGTCGCCTGGAAGACGAAGCAGCGCACGGCCGCGCCTCGGAGCAGATTTTCCATGTAGCGATCCACCTGGACATGGGCGTTGCCGAGCTTGGCGCGCTCGTTCACGACGATGAGGTTGTAAAGCGGGGCGGCCATGAAAACCACTGCCAGCATGTGAAGGAACTTCAGCAGATCGTATCCATCCATCGCCAGTTCTCCTTTCGTCCGCCGGAGGCACTCGATGCTTGACACGGCGGGACATCATCCTATATTCTAATGTTCATACGAATACTAGAATATCTCATCGTCCATGTCCAGCCGCAAGCCCAGGGAACTCTTCTACGAACAGTTCGCGCGCATCGGAAAGGCCGTCTCCAGCCCCAGGCGCCTGGAACTGCTCGAGATGCTGGCCCAGGCCGAACGCACCGTGGAAGCCCTCGCCGCCGTCACCGGTCAGCCGGTCGCCAATGTCTCGCACCATCTGCAGGCGCTGCGTCATGCGGGGCTCGTCCAGGCTCGCAAGGAAGGGCTCTGGGTGCACTATAGCCTCGCTGGCGGGGACGTCTTCGAGCTGTTCCGCCTCATCCGCACGCTGGCCGCGCGGCACCTGGCCGAGGTCGATCGCATCGTCCAGAGCCTCCTCGAGAGTCGCGATCGACTCGAACCCGTGACGCGCGAGGAGCTGCTGCGCCGGTCCCGGGCCGGAACCGTCTTCGTCCTCGACGTACGCCCCGCCGAAGAGTACGCGGCCGGGCATCTCCCTGGCGCCGTCTCGATTCCGCTGAAGGAACTGGAGCAACGGATGGCATTGCTGCCGCCCGACATGGAGATCGTTGCCTACTGTCGCGGCCCGTACTGCGTCATGGCCTACGAGGCCGTTCGGATGCTGCGATCCAAAGGCAAGCGCGCGAGGCGGCTGGACGACGGGTTTCCGGAGTGGAAAGCCCAGGGGCTGTCCGTCGAGAAGTCCGGGGGGGCTGGCACGAAGGCCGGGGCAGCGAGGCAGCGCTCCAGGCAGAGGATGAAGAGTTCATGCTGACTGATTGGCTGACCCGTCTTTCGGTGGAGCGGCCGCGGGCGACGCTCGCACTCGTCGCCGCGCTCACCGTGGCGTTCGGCGCGTTCCTGCCCCGGGTGCGGGTGGACACGGACCCCAAGAACATGCTTGCCGAGACCTCGCAGGTACGCGTCGGCAACGACCGGGTCGAGGAGCGGTTCGGCTTGCACGCGGACGTCCTGGTGCTGGGGATCGTCGACGACTCGGGCATCTTCAACCCGGCCTCGCTGGCCCGGATCGCCGAGGTCACCAGACGGATCCTCGACGTGGAGGGCGTCGTGGCCCGCGACGTCGCCAGCCTGTCGACGACCGCCAACGCCGTCGCGACTCCCGAGGGGCTGTCGGTACAGCCTCCGCTCGCCCGCTTGCCCGCCAACCGCGCCGAGGCCGACGCGCTGCGCGCCGCGGTGCTCTCCAATCCGCTGTTCGTGGGACGCCTCGTCTCCGCCGACGGAACGACGGCCGCCATCCACGTCCCGTTGCGAAAGGGCGCCAACGGCAAGCAGGCCGCCGACCGCATCCGCGCGATCGTCGAAGAGCTGAAGATGCCCGAGAAGACGTACCTGGCCGGCGACCCCGTCGCCCGGGACACCTTCGGGGCCGAGATGTTTCGGCAGATGGGGCTCTTCTCGCCGGTGGCCGGTTTGGTGATGTTCGTCGCGCTGCTGGCGATCTTCCGCAGTGTCGCCATCGTGACGATCTCGATGTCGGTGGCCTGCATCAGCATCGTCTGGGCCATGGGGCTGCACATCGCGCTGGGTTACACGGTGCACATCATGAGCTCGATGATGCCCGTGTTCCTGATGGCGATCGCGACGGATGCCGTGCACATCTTCAATGAGCTCGGGTTCCGCCTGCTCGCCGGCGCCGGGAAACGAGCGGCGATCCTGGCGACCATGGAGGCCGTCGGACGGCCGGTGATCTTTTCGGACCTCACGACGGCCGCCGGGTTCGCGGCGCTGGCAACCGGGGACGTACCTCCCGTGAGGGTCTTCGGGATCTTCGTCGCCGTGGGCACGCTGGCGATCCTGCTGCTCAGCTTCACCTTCGTGCCCGCCTTGCTGGCACTGGCCGACGAAAGGCGCCTCGTGGCGGCTTCGGCAGGAGGCGAGCCGCGGTCCCGGCTCGGCGGCCGACTGCTGTCGTCCCTGGGTCGGCTGGCCGTTCGAAAGAGCAGCGCGGTGTTTCTGGCCGGCGCGGCGTTGCTGGCCCTCTCCGTCGTGGGGATGGGCAGGATCCGGCTCAACAACAACATGGTGGCCTGGTTCAAGCCGCAAGATGCGGTGCGCGTGGCGGACCGCGTACTCAACGAGCGGCTGGGCGGCACCTCGACGGGGTATCTGGTGATTCGCGGGCCGAATGGTTGCTTCCAGCGCCCCGAGGTACTGAGGTTCCTCGAGGGTCTGGCCGGCGGACTCCGCAAGCTCCCGAACGTGGGCAAGGTCACGTCGCTCGCGGACGCGGTCGCTCAGGTTAACGCCGCCGTGAACAGCGGCCGGGAACAGGAGCGCCGAATCCCCGGCTCGAGCGAAACGATCGCCCAGTTGCTGTTCCTGCTCGGCTCGGGCGGCCGCCCGGCCGATCTCGACGAGCTGGTCGACTACCCGATGTCCGCCGCCAACGTCACCGTGCAGATGAAAAGCTGGGACGCGGATGCCTTCGAGCATGTCGTCGCGCAGGCCAAGGAGTTCGCGGCCCATCATCCGCCCGGCGGGCTGACCGTCGAACCGGCCGGGATCGCCTACTTCAACCTCGTCTGGAACCATGAAGTGCTGCGCGGGATGCTCACGTCCTTCGCCTCGGGGCTGCTGCTCGTCTGGTTGTTGCTGGCCTGGGAGTACCGTTCCGCGAGCATCGGCACCGTGGCGTTCTTGCCGTTGCTGTTCACGACGGCGGTGCTCTATGGCGCCGTCGGGTTCCTGGGCAAGGACTTCGACATGCCGATCTCGGTGCTCTCGACGCTGTCGCTGGGAATGGCCATCGACTTTGCGATTCACTTCGTCTCCCGGCTCTCGCAACGGCTCGCCGAGCCTGGGCCGCACGACCTCGACGAATTGCTCGTCTGGACCGTCGAGCGACCCGGGCTGGGGATCGTCCGCAACGCGGTCGTCTTCGCGCTCGGGTTTGCGGTGATGGGCCTATCGAGCCTCATGCCCTACATCACGGTCGGCGTCTTCATGGCCGCCATCATGCTGCTCTCGTCGGTGGCGACGCTGCTCTACCTTCCGGCGCTATTCAAGCGTTTTCCGCGCCTGCTGGCGCAGAGGGAGTCCCCATGACAAAGTCTCGACAGGCCCTCGTAGCCGCGCTGGGTGCTGCCCTGGCGGTTCTCGGCACAGCGGCATCCGCCCAGCAGCCAGCGCAGCCTGACGCCGACGCTATCGCACGGCAGTCACTCGAGGCATTCTACTATCCCGGGAAGGACTTCCGGGCCCTCATCGAAATGAAGCTCGTGACCCGCAACGGCGAAACGCGGGAACGCTCGCTCACGATGCTGCGGAAGAACGGCGGCGGCCCCGGCGGACCGCAGCGTTACCTTCTCTATTTTCACAAGCCCGAGGACGTGCGCCGGATGGCGTTTCTGGTGTGGAAGTACCCGGAGCGAGACGACGACCGATGGCTCTTCCTGCCGGCGATCGATCTCGTGAAGCGGATCGCCGCGTCCGACCGCCGCTCGAGCTTCGTCGGGTCCGACTTCACCTACGAGGACATCTCCGGCCGCGACCTCGCGGCCGACACCCGCAAGCTGTTGCGCGAAGAGAAGCTCGCGGGCATTCCCTGTCACCTGC
The DNA here is from genome assembly GCA_016199905.1 of Candidatus Wallbacteria bacterium. Classification (GTDB taxonomy): domain Bacteria; phylum Muiribacteriota; class UBA6191; order JACPRK01; family JACPRK01; genus JACPRK01. The sequence goes on along the minus strand of JACQFU010000506.1, from coordinate 2,292 downwards.
TCGAGTGCGCGCCAAGGGAAGAGGCCGAGTACGGTCGCAAGCTCTCCTGGATCGATCGGAAGAGCTTCCTGCCGAGAAGGGAGGAGTATTACGATCGGCGAGGCGAGCTGTACAAGCTGTTCTCGGCGGATACGGTCGAGGACATCAAGGGAGTCCCCACGATCACCCGGCGCACGATGAAGGACGTTCGCACCGGGCACACGACCACCGTGGAGCTGACGGCCGTGGAGTACGGGCTGGGATTGGACGACGAGACCTTCACGGAGCGCTTTCTGCGCAGGCCGCCGCAACGGTGGATGCGATGAATCGAAACCGGCTCGGGCTGTTGGTCGGCGTCGCATTGCTGGCGGCGGCGCGCGCTCGAGCGGGGACCGCGGATAGTTCGGGAGTGTCCGCGCACGGCTTTCTTCTGCTGGACTCCGCCGTGCGGCTGTCGGACAAGACTCCCGCCGGCTCGAGCGCGAAGGATTTCCTGCTGGGCGAAGCGCTCGGGCGCGTCGAGCTGGCCATCGAGCCCCCGGGCAGCGACGCGGCGGGCACGCTGAAGCTCGATGTCTCCCACGACGCAGTCACGGGCGGCACGGACGTCGAACTGCGCGAGGGCGCCCTCGACTGGCGCAAAGGCAGGCTGGACTTGAGAGCCGGACGCCAGGTGCTGACGTGGGGCCTGGGGGACCTCGTGTTCATCAACGACCTGTTTCCCAAGGATTACGAGTCGTTCTTCTTGGGGCGGCCGATCGAGTACCTCAAGGTCCCGTCCGACGCCCTACGAACCTCGCTGGCCCTGAAGGGCGCGGCTGTCGACGTCGTGGCAATCCCCTTCTTCTCGGCTGACCGTCTGCCCGCGCGCGATCGATTCGTCCTCGGGTTCGATCCCTTTGCCTCGGCGAACACATCTCAGACGATGCAGCCGGCGGCTTCGTGGGCGAACACTGAGCTTGCCGCTCGAGTGCACGGCTCGACGGGGAGCACGGAGCTGGCCCTTTATGCCTTCCGCGGCTTCTTCCACTCGGGATCGCTTCGCGGCGATCCGGCAGCCGCGCCCGCAACCGTCATGCGATTCTTCCCGCGACTCTCGGTCTATGGCGCGAGCGTGCAGCGCAGCGCCTTGCAAGGAATCCTGAGTGTCGAGGCCGGATACTACGATTCCCGGGACGACCGTCAGGGGCTCGATCCGCTTATCCCCAACTCCTCGGCTCGTTGGCTCGTCGGTTATCAGCGAGAAGTTTCGACCGACTTCACGATTGGCTTGCAGCACGTCAGCGAGCTGATGATGGACCATGACCGATACCGATCGGCCTTGCCGGCCGGCTTCCCTGAGGTGAGCCGATATCGGCAGACGTTCACGGTGCGCGCGACCCGGCTGCTGGACCGGCAGACGTGGAAGCTCTCCGTCTTCGCCTTCTTCGGGTTCACCGAGAACGACGTCATGCTCATCCCGGAGGCCGAGCAGAAGGTCTCGGACCAGCTCTCCGTCGCGGTTGGCGCGAACTTGTTCGGCGGCGACAATCGCGCGACGACGTTTGGCACGCTGGCCGATTCGAGCAACGTCTACGTGCGAGCGCGGCTCGGGTTCTGATGGGCGCGCGGCGGCCGCCGAGGGCAACGCGGTTGCCTCTCTCGCCCGGACCTGTCAGATGAAGGGTGTCAGGCGCAGCGAGCTTGATGGCCGGTGGGGCCGCGGCGCCGGATCGCATCCGCCTCGGCCAACTGCGCGCTATCGGTGAGTCGCCGTGAAGGACTTGAACGCCGCATACGCCGCTTTCTTGCGCAAGAGCTTCGCCAGCTCGCTCCTCTGGTCTTGCGACAATGTCTCCACAGGCCGTCTGTCCGAAGTTTGCCTTCGGCCCTTGAGCTGCTTCACTTTGTCTTTCAACGCCCTCGGATCGATCAACCCCATGTGCGTGAAGACGCTCGTCTCACCTGTCATGTCGAGAAACGAGAACCACAGGCACACCAGGCCGCCGCTGTCCGCGCAGGCGGAGAGACGCTCCGAAACCTGCCGGGCTTGAAGCCTCTCGTATTCCTCCGGGTTCTGTTCCCAGGACACCGGCGTCGACGGGCACCTGATATCGGGACCGCCGTTTTCGGTAGAGATCCAGCTCTTTCCGGGAGGCATGTGCGCCTTGACCCACTGGACTTCGACGGGAATGTCTTCGACGCACCCGTAGAAGTGCAGATCCGCGACGTCGTATCGGCCTCGGGTCAGCATGCCACTGAGAAACTTGTTGGAACCCTCGAAGTGAGGGCTATTGGGACTGATTGCCGCCCGAAGCTGCTCGGAGGTGAAGC
>JACQFU010000005.1 GCA_016199905.1 Candidatus Wallbacteria bacterium | reverse complement strand
CTCGTAGGCCTGTCATGCGCATGTTACGGGTCGGGCTACAGCGTGGGACGGACTTCTCATGGGTCTATGGATCAGACCTCGCACCAGGGTGGCTATCCGACGCCAACAGAAGTCAGTGACAATAGAGGATCTCTGCTACGACATCAGTCTGACTTTCGTCGGCGGCTCCGAGTCGTATAACGGCGACGTCGCGCTGCATTTTGACTTGAAAGATGCCTCCAAGGCTTTAAAGGTCGATTTTCGCAGCAAGAAGATTTCTAAGTTCGTGGTCAACGGAGAGACGGCGACTTTGCCAAGTAGCGACAAGGCGTACCTGGAGCTCCCGGCTAAGCTGTTGCGAACCGGTGACAACGAAGTGCGCGTTTGCTATGAAAACGCGTTCGACCATGGCTCCAGCGGAGTCTTCCGAAACGTCGATCCGACAGACCATCGGGAATACGTGTTCACGGACTTCGAGCCTTTCTTCGCGCATCGGCTCATCCCCTGCTTCGACCAGCCCGACCTGAAGGGAATCTTTCGCGTCCATGTGACAGCGCCCGATGGCTGGACAGCCGTCTCGAACTCTCCGGAGAAGCGAGCCGAGAAAAGCGAATCGGGGGTTCGGCACGAATTCTCACCGACTCCACGCCTTTCGACATACCTACTCTTCGCCGGTGCCGGGCCGTGGACGGTACTCTCCGATCCCGAGGCTAAAATTCCTACTCGCATCCTCGCGCGCCAGTCGATGAAGAAGTACCTCGACGCCGCAGAGGTTTTCGAGATCACCCGCCGAGGACTCGCGTTCTATCAAGACTTCTTCGGCGTCGCGTATCCGTTCGAGAAATACGACGAGATCTTCGTTCCCGACTTCAACACAGGCGCCATGGAAAATCCGGGTGCCATCACGTTTCACGAGCACTACCTCTTCCGTCACCATCCCACTCTGGCCGAAAGGCTGGACCGCGCCGATCTGCTGCTCCACGAGATGGCCCACCAGTGGTTTGGAAATCTGGTGACGATGCGCTGGTGGGACGGACTCTGGCTCAACGAAAGTTTTGCCACGTTCATGAGCTTCACGGCGCTGTCGCGAGCTACGAGCTTCACCGATGCGTTCGAGGAGTTCCTCTTCACGCAGAAGATCCCCGCGTACCGCAAAGACCAGTTGCCGACGACCCACCCGGTGTCGGGAATAGTCGAAGACACCGATACGGCGCTCAGTAACTTCGACGATATCACCTACGGCAAAGGCGCGTCGTTGCTGAAGCAGCTTGCTCACTACATCGGCCTCGAGCAGTTCCGAAAAGGGATGAAGGCCTTCTTTCGAGACCACGCCTGGAACAACGCGGACACGGGCGACTTCTTCGCTGCCCTCGCCAAAGCGGGCGGCACCGATCTCTCCAGCTGGCGGAAGCTGCACCTGAAAACGTCGGGCGTCAACCGGCTTGTCCCTTCCATGCAGACAGCGGGAGACAAGGTGAAGGCCTATGTCCTCACACAAGAAACTGGAACTGGCGATGGAAAACTCCGGCCTCAAAAACTAGAGGTTGCCGTCTACGACGATACGGGCAGCGCGGCTCTGACGCTACGGCAAACCGTACCGGTATCGATCGACGGGGCTTCTACGCCAGTGGCGGCGCTCACGGGAACGCGGATTCCTGCCTTCGTTTGGCCGAACCACGGTGACTACGCGTATGCCCGATTTGCACTCGACACGCGCTCTCTCGACTTCGCCCGGGGACATCTGGAGCGCCTCGACGATGGCCTGACTCGCCGAGGCGTCTGGTTGACGCTGCGTCAAATGGTTCGGGATGGCGCACTGGCTCCCGTGGAGATGCTGGAGACCTTTCTGGCGAAAGCGCCGCTGGAGAAAGACTCCAAGATCCTTCAGGGCCTCGTTCCCGTGATGGTCACGGTGGTCAACCATTACGTCGTCGCCAGACACGAAGAGATGGTAAACCGCTTCGAGAAGGCCGCCTGGGAGCAACTCGAAAAGTCGGCTCCCCGGAGCGATATGCAACGAGTCTGGTTCGAGCTGGCCCTCGAAGTCGCAACAGATACGCCTTCCCTGGCGAGCCTAGAGGGGATCCTGGACGGCAAACGAATCGTCCCCGGACTGGAACTGGACCCCATGCGACGCTGGCAGATTGTTTCGCGCCTCTGCGCCTTCAACCGTCCGCAGGCCCGGGAACGGATTGCCGCGCAGCTTACCCTCGATTCTACCGACTATGGTCATCGCCAGGCGCTCAAGGTCGAAGCCTCGCTACCGGATCCCAAAACGAAAAAGAAGGTCTGGGAACAATGCACGACCGATCGGTCGATGTCCGTCGAACAGCTTCGAAACGCAGCGGAAGGCCTCTTCTGGGTTCACCAGAAGAAGTTGCTGGGAGAAATCTCCGGGCTGTACTTCGAGGTACTGCCGGAGCTGGGCCGCACGCGTGACCCGGAGTTCGTCGACGCCTTCGTGGAAAGTTTCTTCCCCGACTGCTTGCACGAGAACGGCGTGGCTGCCCGGGCCCAGCAGTTCCTCAACTCGCATCCGGATCTTGCCGAACACACGCGCCGTCCGCTCCTGGATGCCCTCGACGAGCTGAACCGGTGCTTGCGGATCCGGGCTGCCGAGCGACGCTGAAAGCCGGGCCCGCGTGCTAGAATAGCGGTTTTAGATGAAGGCCCTCATCGTCGAGCAGGACGAGGAGATTCGGAATCACCAGACGGCGGTCCTTCAACGCCGGGGATACGTCGTAGAAACGACGGCCAGCGCTGCCATCGCGACGGACCTCTGCAAGAAGGAGCTCTTCGACGTCGTCGTCGTGAGTCGGTATCTGCCGGATGGCGACGCCATGGAAATCTGCCGCCAGATCCGGCAGGCGCCTCAAGGCGACGACGTCGTGATCCTGCTGACCGCAAGCCGCACACGGCTCATCAACCCCAGCGACGCCATCGATGCAGGCGCCACCGACCTCATCCAGCGGCCGCTGGATGACGAAGTGCTGGACAGCCGTCTGACAATCGCAGAACGTCGCGCTGCCGAGTATCGGCGACGTCGCGCTGTGGAGGGCCAGCTCGAAACACGCGCGCATCAGCAAGCCGCAATCGCGCAGATAGGACAGCTGGCGCTCGGGGGGCAGGACATCCCCACACTCGCGCAAGAGACCACGGCGATCATCGCCAGGACGATGCAGGTTCCGTTCTGCGATCTGCTGCAATTGGAACCCGAGCATGGCTGCCTTCGACTGACCGCGGGGATCGGGTGGGAACACGGCGCCATCGGGACCGAGACCGTCAAATCGGGCATCGGAACTCAAACGCACTACACACTCTCTTGCACGTCTCCGCTCGTTATCGACGATTTGATGCGCGACAAGCGGTTCATACGCTCGCCGCTGCTGGAAAAGCGCGGGGTGGTGAGCGGCGTGAGCTTGGTAGTGCAAGGACAGGACGGTCCCTACGGACTGCTCGGCGCATGGGACAACCGCCGCCGCGTCTTTCTGAGCGACGATATCCATTTTCTCCAGAGCGTGGCCAACCTGCTCGGCATGATGGTGAAACGCTTCCACTGGGAGACGGCTCTACGGCAAAGCGAAGAGCGCTTCCGGGCCATGGTGGAATGGTCGCCGAACGGTCTCTTGCTGGTCGATGAAAATGGGAAAATTCTGTTGGCGAGCAGCCTGGCCGAGACCCTCCTGGGTTGCGCCCCTGGCGGCTTGATCGGCCAGGAGATCGACCTGTTCGTCCCCGAACGCTTCCGATTGGCTCACCCGATGAACCGAGCACGCTTCGTGTCCAGCCCGAGCACGCGTCTGATGGGCGCTGGACGCGACCTCAAGGCGATGCGTAAGGACGGCACCGAGTTTCCTGTCGAAATCGGTCTCAGTCCCCTTCGGACTTCCACAGGAATGCAGGTCGTCTGCAACCTGGTCGACATCACGGAGCGCAAGCGACTCGAAGAACAGTTCATCCAATCGCAGAAAATGGAGTCGATCGGACGGCTGGCCGGCGGACTAGCCCACGATTTCAACAACCTGCTTTCAGTGATTCTCACCAATTGCGGCCTGCTGCTGCGAAGCAACCTGCTCGACAGTCGAGCCCGCAGCGATCTCGAAAGCATCCGCTCCGCTTCCGAGCGGGCCACGTCGCTCACCAATCAGTTGCTTGCGATCAGTCGCCGGCAGGTCTTCAAGCCGAAGGTTATCGATCTGACAGAGGTGGTCACCGGCATCGAGGAGATGGTTCGACGCCTCATTGGAGAAGATCTGGACCTGATCATCGCCTGCGATCCGGGCGCGGGCAACGTGAAAGCCGACCCGAGCCAGGTCGTGCAAGTCATCGTGAACTTGGTGGTGAACGCTCGCGACGCGATGCCCAAAGGTGGCCGCCTCACCGTGGAGACCGGCAACACCGAGCTCGACGCCGAGTACTGTCGCCTCCACACGGGGGTATCTCCGGGCCCCTACGTTCAGCTCACGGTCAGCGACACCGGAATCGGGATGGACGAAGATACCCGGTTGCGTATCTTCGAGCCGTTCTTCACGACCAAGGAGCGAGGCAAGGGCACCGGCTTGGGCCTGCCAACGGCCCTTGGCATTGTGAAGCAGAGCAGCGGCCACATGTGGGTCTATAGCGAACCTGGGCGAGGTTCGACCTTCAAAATCTATCTGCCCCGCGTATTCGAGGAAGCCGTTCCTACAGTCAACGTCGCCAGTTCGTCGGGACAGCATCGAGGCACCGCCACTATCCTGGTCGTCGAAGATGCGGAGATGGTGCGCGATGCCGTGCGAAAGATCCTCGAATCCAGCGGTTACACGATGCTGCTTGCAACGAATGGTCCAGAGGCCATCGAAGCCAGCAGCCGTTACAACGGCCCCATCCATTTGCTGCTGACCGATATCGTGATGCCTCAGATGAGCGGCCGCGAGCTGGCCGAGGTTCTAATTCCCAAGCGGCCCCAGATGAAGGTCCTCTTCATGTCGGGCTACACCGACAGCGCAGTCGTCTATCAGGAAATGCTCTCGCCAGGCACCGCTTTCATCCAGAAACCATTCAGCGTGGATTCTTTGACGCGCAAGATAATCGAAGTGCTGCAAGAACCCACCGCGGCCGACGCGAAGCCGGTCCGAGTGCTGGTTATCGAGGACGAGGAAGACCTACGTCGCGGCATCTGCTTTTTCCTGGAGGACGAAGGCTATCATCCGGTGGAAGCCTCGAATGCAGAAGAGGCTCGCTTCCAACTTCAGACCAACGATCTCGGGCTGATCCTGACGGATCTCAATCTCTTTGGTCGAAACGACGCCGAACTCTACAAGGAACTGCTTCAGGATCACCCTCACCTGCCTCTGGTCGTGATGTCCGGGAGCGCTCCTGTGCTCTCGGATCTGATAGACGCCCAAGGGCGTCAACCCGCGGGCTGTTTGCGTAAGCCATTCGATAAGAACGATCTCGTAGAATGCCTGAGTCAAGCCATGAGACGCAGGGGTTGACGCTTTCCCTACGGGCGGCTATCATGCCGGGCTTCACTCTCGAAGGAGAGGTCCCCACGATGCGCTTTCCACTACTGGTCATCGCCCTTCTGATCCTGTCGCTCTCCAGCGGATTCGCGTTCGAACCGGACGTGTTGCTGGTAGACGACGCCGGCTCCAAGCAACTGGAGCCGTTCTATGGACCGCTCTGTTTGACCGCGCAGCGCACGTACGCCGCATGGAACGTGAGCCAGGCCGGCACGGTGCCTGCCACCGCGCTCGATGCCTACGCCACCGTGGTCTGGCTCGCCGGGGAGAGCGCCAACCCGAAGGGTATCGAAGGCGGAGCAGCCACACTTCTGGCGTATGTCGACAAGGGAGGCCGCCTGCTGCTGATCGGGGACCATCTCGGCAACGTGTTGCCGGAGGTAATGGCGAAGGTCTTCGGGCTTCGGATCAAGCGCTTCAGCCCCATCGTGACCGAGCTGAACGGCCGTCTCGCCGATGTGATCGCCGATGGTCGCAAGTTGAAGCTGTCCACTCCGGGTACAGAGACGGCCGATTACGTCAAGTCGACCCACGGCGAAACGACGCCTCATCCCGAGATCGTCTTCTGGACGCCGGACGAGGGCGCTTCGCGCCCGACTGCAGCGCGGATCGAGAAACTGGGCGCCCGCAACAACCGCGCAGCCTGGTTCGGCTGCGATCTGACTCGGGCCGCTGACGCCGCTCGCGCCGGTGACATCTTCACCCGCTCGATCCGGTGGATCACACCCGAACCGCCGGCTAAGGTCAAGTTCCGGAAGATGTACTGATCCGCGAAGAGCGGCGAGACTACTCGGGAGGTTGCTCTTCCGACAAAGCTGGCGCCTCTTCGACGGCGTCGGGTTCGACCAGAGCTGCCAGCTCGGCGCTGCGACGCTCCAGTTGCAGCATCGCTTCGCGGATCTTCTCCGGGTCGTCTTCGACGCGAAAGCGAATGGCGAAGGTCCTCGTAGTGCGCAAGATGTAGGTGTTTCCATCGCGCCGTCGCTTCACGTAGCCCTTCTCCAGAAGGCCCTTCACGTGTTCGTAGGCGGTGCTGCCACGCAACTCGACCAGCTTGGATTGTGTCAGCGGCTGATTCACGGCGATGACGGAGAGCGTCTTCAACGACGCTGGCTCCAGCTCCGGCGGCATGAAGAGAGACGCGATCTCCTGGTAATCGCTCTTCAGAACGATCGAGTAGGCCGAACCCTGGCGCGTCACGGTGAGCGCGCCATTGCGACCGTTGAGATCCGCAATCAGCTCGTCCAGGGCCCTCTTGACCGAACTTTTCGACTTATCCAGGAACTTACAGAGCTCGAAAATCCGCAACGGAGCCGGCGAAGCAAAGAGCAGCGCCTCGACCTTGCCACGCAACGAAACCTCCGGGGCATCCGGGAAAATCTGGATCTCTGAAACGGGAGCCCGAGCTGGGAGATCGAGGGGCACGACGTCGACTTCCTCAACCTCAGCGGCCTCGGAAGCCGACGCTTCGACCGCCGGGCCGGGAACGACCGCTGCAGCCGAGTCCGCCGGAGGCTGCTCGGGGAGAGCCCCCACGGACTGCGGCGCCTGGACCTCCGGCGACTGCGTCTCCAGGACCGTATCCACTCCGGGCTCCGACGGCCGGAGGCCGGACTCTATGTCAAGCACGCTTCACCACCAGGTCTCCATAGAAGAATTCCTGTTCGAAGTCGACCACGCCGTCGGAGGCGAGAAACATCAGCGCCATGAACGCCGTGATCGCCGAGAGCCCGTCCACCAGAAGGTCCTTGAAATCGAAGCGCACCTCACCGGTCATCTCGCCGATGAGCCGGGTAAGGACCTCCTGTATTCGCTCGATATCGTTGCCGATGTGGTCCTGGTGCGTCGACTCAATGACATCCTCGGCTGCCATCACACCAGGCGCGCGCAGGCGGCGGGCCGCGGACTGCCGCTCGTAGAGAGTCAGCGCGTCGATCAAGTCCTTTAACGTAATCGGACGGCGATGGTTGTGCTGCGGCTTCGGGTAAACCAGGATGTCGACGCGGCGGCGGCGCAGCCTGTCCGGCAACAGCTCCAGATAGGCGCCGTCCTCCAGCCCCTCGCCCTCCGCCTCCGAGCCGATGGCGGGGAGGAGGTCGCACTGTCGAGCCAGCGCTTCGGCTTTCATCCGCAGAAGCACCGCGGCGTAGAAGAACATCTTTCCCGTGACTGGCAGGTTGGCCTGCCCCAGCTCGTCCAACCGCAGCAGGTAACGATTGGTTACCTGGATGATGTCGATGTCCCAGGGATCGATCTCGTTGCGCTCGGCCATCTCGACCAACAGATCGATCCCGGGATCGGCCCGATTGGCGTCGAGGACGCGGCTCTCGGCAAGTGCCTGCATTTCAAGCCTGCTGCGGCGCAGTCACGTTGGGCAACGGCAGCGGCGTCACGTTGCTGGGCGTGGCGGAGGGTTGAAACTCGTCGAGCTCCAGCCCCTTGACCTGGGTGTAGCCGTTTCGAGGTTGGTAGACGCCGATCGTCCGGTGCGAGCGCTCGAGCATCGCCGACTTGTGGCTTACGACGATGAACTGGGTTTTCTCGCTGTGGCTACGCATCAAGGCCGCCAGCCGCTCGGTGTTCGGGCCGTCGAGGAAGCTATCGACCTCGTCGAAGACGTAAAAGGGCGCGGGTTCGAAGCTCTGGAACGCAAATACGAAAGCCAGCGCGGTCAGAGATTTTTCGCCTCCCGACATCGCTTCCATCCTCTCCATCTTCTTGTCCTTGGGCTGGGCTTTGATAATGAGACCGCCCGCGAAAGGGTCCTCCTGGTTTTCGAGCACCAAGTGGCCGTGGCCCGCGCTGACTTGCGCGTAGATGTCTTGGAAGTTCGTGTTGATGCCGTCGAACGCCTTCATGAAACTGGCCAGCTTCTGTTTGCCGATCTGATCCATCCGAGACAGCAACTCGGCCTTCTCCGTGGAGAGCGCGTCCAGGCGAGTGCGCAGCTCCGTCAGCTTGGACGCCAGCTCGTCGTACTGCTCGATAGCGAGCATGTTTACGGGCTCCAGCGCCGTCATCTCGACGGCAATCCTCGAAATACGCGTCTGCACTCCGGCCAGCGTCTCGCCCTCCGGCACCAAGACAGGCGGCAAGGTCCGATCGATCGCTTCCAGGCGATCGACTTCCTCGGAGAGCTGGTCGAACTCGCGGCCTTGCTGGCTGAGCATGCCTTCCACCCGGAACAAACGGGCTTCGATACCTTCGCGGGTCTGCTTGTGTTTCTCCTGGAGTGCCGACAGCTCGTCGCGCTCGGCTTTGAGGGCCTTCACGCTCTCCGAGAGCTCGGTTATCTCGGCGCTCATCTTCTCTTGCTCGGCGAAGAGGGCCTCCGAGGCTCCGCGGGTCTGCTCGATCTCCTCTCGCAGCTTGGCGATCTCGCCTTCGGCGCCGTCAAGTTCGGCCTGCCAGGCCTCAATGCTTCTGCGGAGGAAATCCATTTCGATCTCCAACGTGCGGATCTTCTCTCGAAAGGCCAGCGCCTTGGCATCCACGGCGCGAATCTCGGCTTCGAGCTTCTGGGCTTTCGTGGCGCTGTCCTGGAAGGCCGCATGCGACAGCTCCTTGTCCAAGACTGCCAGACGTTCCTCGCGCTCGGAGACTTCCTTACCCATCTTCTCCAGCTCCCGGGCGCTGGCGTCCAGCTCCTTCTGAAGGCTCTTCGACTTCTCCGACAGGTCCGAGAGTTTCGCCGTCACCGCGACGAACTTCTCCGACAGCTCAGCCTCCGCCTCCTGATCGCGGCTCAACTCGACCTCCAGCTTGACGAAGCTGCGGCGAGTCTCCTCTTGGTAGCCGACGACCTGGGTGAGCGACGACTCGAACTTCTCGATCTCCTTCTTGAGCGACTCCATCCGGTGCTCCAACTCCGTGACACGGCGCCACTTCGCCTCGACGTCGTCCTTGCTGGAACGGGCTCGACCCTGGGGACGAGAACCGCCGGTCATGGCACCCGAAACCTCGAGCAGATCGCCATCCAGGGTCACGATGCGCATCTTGCCGAGCATCGGCAGCGCCATGTTCATCGTCTTGGCGATGACGGTGCGCCCCAGGACGTAGCTGAAGATTGTGCGGTACTCGGGATCGAACTCGATCAAGTTGATCGCGTAGCCTAGGAAGCCCTGGGCCTGGAACGGGGGAAGTGAAGTGTCGGCTTTGATCTTGTTCAGCGGGAGAAACGTGAGCCGACCGGCGGACTGGCGCTTCAGCAACTCGATGCACTGGGCACCGATCTGTTCATCCTCGACGACGACGAACTCCAGACGACGCCCGGCGGCGGCCTCCATCGCGGCAGCGTACTCGTTTGGAATCTTCGCCAGCTCGGCAACGGTGCCGCGGATGCCACGCACTCCGGCCTCGTAGAGCACGCGCATGGCACGCGCGGAGCCGCCTTCGGCCACCTGACTGCGCGCCTCGGCGGCAGAGTGCTCTTTCCAGGCTGTTTCGAGCTGCCGGCCGACGTCCTGCAACTGACTGCGCCTCGACTGGATGTCGCGGCGCAACAGCTCGGCGCGGGTAGTCGACTTGTCCAGCTCGCTCTTGAGCGAGTCGTGGGTTTGCTGGCCGTCAGAGCGAATGTCCGAGAGTTGCTTGAGCTTGGCCTCGAGCTCGGCCTTCTGGGCCAAGGTCTCGGTAGCGACGCGCTGGTTCTCGGTCAGAGTCGCCTGGAGGTTCGTGCGGTAGCCGCGCAACTCCATCTCGCTCATCTTCTTGTCTTGCACGTCGCCGCGAAGACGCCCGAGCTCGGAGATACCGTCCGCGTGCTCCTGGTCGATCTTGGAGAGTTTCGAGTGGAGCTTCTCTAGCTGGGCCTTCAAGCCGTCGATGAAACGCTGGGCCTCATCCAGCTGGGTCTGCAGGGCGGCGGCTTCGTGGGTCTTGGTGTCAACGGAACGCTTGGCCTCGTCCAACTCCCGGGCGATTTCCCGGCCTCGGGTCATCTTTTCGCTCACGATGGACTGAAGGTGGCCGCGCCGGTCCTCCAGGCGAGCGAGCTCGCCCTTGACCGTCTCCATCCGCTCCAGTTTCGCGACGCGTTGCTCCTCACCCTTGGCGCGAATCTCCTGCTGCAGCATCGACATTCGTTCCGCAGTGTCTTGGATGCGCGCCTCGACCTCCGTCTTCTTTTGCTCCAGCTCGTCTCGCTCGGCGATCTTGAGCGAGAGCTGATGCTCCAATTGGGCCAACTGCTTCTTGCGGGCCTGCAACTCCAGGTAATGAGCCAGTCGTTCCAGCGTGAGTTTCTCGTCGCGCAGGCCGCGGTACTTGAGTGCGTTGTCGCGTTCAGTGGCCAGGGCGTCGACGCGGTTCTGGATCTCGCCCAGAATCAGCTGCGTGTCCTCCATATGGCGCTCAGCCTTGGCCAGCTCGCCACGGGCGTCTTCGATCCGAGCGTCGAACTCGGCCACGCCGGCCAGCTCGTCGATGATGCGGCGCCGTTCCAGGGCCGTCATTGTGAGGATACGCGTGACGTCGCCCTGCATGATCACGTTGTGACCGCTCGGGCTGATGTTGAGCTCCGACAGCCGATGATGGACGTCGCCCAGAGTGACGGGGTGGCCGTCGAGGTAGTAGGTGCTCGTGTAACCGGCCTTGGTCAGCTTGATGACGCGCTGGATCTCGACCAACTCTTGGGTTTGGGGCAGCTCCAGGCGCAAGGCGACCCGGGCCTCCTTCTTGCCGCTGGTGTTGTTGATCAGGTCCGGCAGGCGCTCTGCCCGCATGGTCTTGGAGGTCGACAGGCCGAGGCAGAACAGCAGCGAGTCGACAATATTGCTCTTGCCGCTGCCGTTGGGACCGAAAATGGTCGTGAATCCGGGGCGGAAGGGGATGATCGTCTTCTTGCCGAAAGACTTGAAGTTATCTATTTCCAGCTCCCGAGCAAGGACGTGGGACATAAGCGAAGAAATCCTCGAACCGTTTGCCGGGAAGGCCTCCGAGCTGTCGGAACCTCCCCTGTCTGAGTGCGGCCGAAGGGGTATGACTTGACGCTCAGGAGGCACTAGCGATGCCTCGTTTCTAAGGACATTAGGATATTCATGAGCACCTCTTTTGTCAATTCCTTTCTCGGTTGGAAGGCGCTCGGAATTTAGGATCCAGGCACTCGGGAAGATTTCGAAACGCCCTGAAAAGCAAAAGACCGGCCTTGCGGCCGGTCCTGCAGATGCTTGGAAAAGCTCAATCACTCGGCGTAAAGGTCCTTGAATGCGCCTTTGCGGCGCTCGTCGCGAAACATCTCCTGTTGCTGGCCGGTGCTTGCATCCACGACCTTGAAGCTCTGGACCTTCGGGCTCGAAAGCATCTTCCAGTTGTCGGCGCCGTAGCGCGCCTCGGAATAGCCGAGCCGGTCGGCCATCTGCTTCTTTGCCTGGAAGATGAACTTCTCCTTGGCCTCGTCGGGGCTGTTGCGCAGCTGCCGGAACGACGAATCGTCGAGCGGCGACGTGAACTCGAAGTTTCGGCCGTCGGTCGTCGAAAGCAGCACCGAAACCTGGTAGTGGCCCGAGCCGGCGGCGTCGGCGCCGAGGCCCGAGAGCAGCGTCCTGGAAAGGCTGCGTCCCTGTGGGGTCATGGAAAGTCCACCGATCGCGGCCAAGGCGACCACCGCGGTGAGGACCTTTGTCATGCTGGTTTTCATCTCTGTAACTCCTTACCCCCCGTTTTCGAACTCTGGTGAATTATTCAGTCCCTTCGCGGCTCTGTCAATCCCGCTCGGACCGAAGGAGCACCCTATCAACAACAGTCTTGCCGCTCAAACGATACTCCGGTCCGATCGCCTTGACAACTCGCGAGCCCTTTCTTCTACAATGGCACCTGCCGGAATCGGGCTCCTGGGGAGCGTTTTTGGCCGATCGACCGGCGGACCTGGGACCAGGGAGGCTCGGCTCAGATGGACAAGAGCAACGGCAGCGGCAAGGGCTCGTTCGACTTCGAGAAGCTTCAGCTCAAGTCTCCGTGCATGGAATTCGAGGAGTTCGTCCGCGCCCGCGTGAACACAGCCGAACGCCTCGGCGACAAAGACGAAGTGGCCCTCTATTTGGAGGCGCTGGAACTGGGAAAGAAGTTCCTCAGCAAGAAGATTGGAGGCCTGTCGTGATCCTCAAGACCGTCCAGGCCGAGAACTTCCAGCGCTATGACCGCCTCGAAATCGCCAATCTGCCCGAGCGCGGCATCGTCGGAGTCGTCGGCGAAAACGAATCCGGCAAGTCGACTATCGGCGAGATCATCTCCTTCGCCTTCTTCGGCCGCACTCTGAAGCTCGACGAGGACCATGTCCGCGAGAGTATCCAATGGGGCAAGGACAGCTCCCAGGTGCGCGTCGCCTTCCAGCTGCCCGATGGCGCCACCTACCAGGTCACCCGCGATCTCGATCGCGATGGCAGCTACAGCGCCGAGCTGGTGGACATCCGCACCGGCAGCTCCATCGCCCGTGGCGTCGGCAAGGTCAATCGCAAGCTTGCCGAACTGCTCGGCATCCCGTTCGAAGAGTTCCGTTATTCCTTCTATCTGGGCCAAAAGGAACTGAGCCTGCTGCACGATTCTACGCCGGAATCGAGGCGCAACATGCTCGACAAGATGATCGGCGTGAACAACGTCGAGGAGGCCTCCGCCAAGGTCGCTGTCGAGTTGGCCGCGCTCCAATCCAAGAAGCGAACCCTGGACGACGAGGCGATGGTCCACCGCGAGGTCATCAAGCAGATCGCGGTCGATCCCAAGGGGCGCGATCGTGTCCAGAACGCGCTGCGCGAGCAGGAAGCCGATCGCGCCTCTCGCGATGCCGAAGTGTCTCGACTAGGTCACGAATTGGACGAGGTCGGCAAGAACCTCGGCTCGATTGGAGTGGCGCGCGCGCTCGGTTTGCGAGCTATTCTCCGTGGCTACGGCGTCGCCTTCGGGCGGCTCGCCGGCTGGTTGCGCCAGGGTGGCGGGCAGCTCAACGGCCGGCTTCAAACGCTCGATCGCGAAGCTGCCACCACCGCGGCCAAGCTGGAAGAATACCGAGTGTTCGAAGCCAAGCGCGAGGAGCTAGCCAGCGTCGTCAAGCTGCGCCGCCAGGAAATCGACGCCCAGCTCAAGAACGCGATCGAGGCCGACTGGAAGCCCGAGGACGCTCCGTTCATCAGCCCCAACAGCAAGGCCGAGCAACTCGCGGTCACGCAGAAGCAGCTGGTAGAAGCGGCCGCGGAGGAGCAACGCCTCAAGTCGTGGGGCTTCAACCGTGGGGGCATCGGATGCGTGCTCTGGGCCTCCGGCCTGGGATTCCTCTTCGGACTGCACCAGTACGATTTCATCTTCTTCGTCATGTTCGGCCTGCTTTACCTCATCTGGGGTCTGGTGACCTGGATGAAAGGCCGCGACACGGGCGACCGGCGCTCGCGTCTCAGCATGAATGCCGACCGTCTGGCCGAAGACGTCGGAAAGGCCGAGAATGCGCGCCAGGCCTGCAGCCGGTTCGATACCGCCAGCGGCAAGGCAATGGCCGACAACGTGGACCTGATCGGCTCCGAGCTGGTCCGGGAACTGTACAAGGCCCTCAAGACCCGATTCTCCGAGTTCCTCGAGCGCTCCGAGGGTTACTCGGAAGAGATGGTCGGCAAGGTCAACACCGCGCGCGATGAAGCCTCCGGCCTGCGCCGGGAACTGGCGGAGGTGGAGCTGCTGACGGCCGATCTGGAGGAGGAAATCGAGCGGCTTTCCCGGGGAGGCCACGCTCGGGTCGCTCGTCCCGCGGCGGCGCCTGCCGAAACCTACAAGAGCGGCGAGGCTCGTGGCTGGCGTGGGCGCATCCGTGGGATGATCGAGCGCTGCCGCAAGGCCCAGTTCGAGCTGGAGGCTGCACCGGTCGACGCCCTCGACCGCGATTTCGCGGAGTTCCGCCCCGCGCTGGAGAGGATGCCGGCCGGTGTCGGCGGCGATCTGAACGTCGCCGTTCTGGCCGAGCTCGACTCCACCGTGTCGGGCCTGGACGCCTCCGCCCTGGAGAGAACACTCGAAACCGAGGGGGGCAAGCTCGCCAACCTGGTCGCGGCTTCCGATGACCTGCGCTCCAAGCAAGAATCGCTCTCGCACCGCCAGCAAGAATCCAAGCTCACCGCCGGCCGCGCCGCCTTGCGGCAAGAGGAGCTGGCCAGGGAACTCGGCCGCATCGAGCCCGACGTCGCCCGCGGCATCGAGCTGGAGAATCGCCTCGCAGAGATCGCCGGCAAGGTGGCGGCGCTGGAGCGCGAGCTTGCCGTCCATCGAACACTGCTCGAGATGTTCGGACAACTGCGCGATCAGATGCGCGGTCGCTTCGGCCCCCAGATCGCGGAGTACATCGGCTGGGTGCTGCCGCAGCTGACCGATAACCGATACCACGACGTCAAGGTCACTCCGGAGCTGGATGTCGAGGTGTTCTCGCCCGACAAGAACGGCTATGTATCCATCAGCAGTCTCTCGGGCGGCACCGTCGACCAGTTGTTTCTCACCCTACGCCTGGCTTTCTCGAAGGCGCTGCTCTACACGAAGCTCTCACCGGAGTACAAGCAGTACCTGTTCTTCGACGAGCCGATCGCGAGCTTCGATACCAAGAGGAGCGAGTCGTTTCTGGAGTTGCTCAGGAAGTTCCATTGCAACTTCGATCAGGTCTTCGTCGTGACCCATACGCCCGGCTCGGAGAATCACTTCGACCGCACCATCCGGACCAGCATGGCTGCCCGGGAGCTGGTCAGCAACTGAGGCGTCCAACCCGCCCATGGACGTCCTTCCCGTGACGGCCGAAAAACCCATTACACCGCCGCCTTCGAACGCGGGCAGCTACCGATTCCGGGAGTTCCTGGAAAACCTGCTGGCCCTGCTCAGCGACGACAACGAAAGCATCATCACCTACGCTGCGCGAGCCCTCAAGGACTACGACACGCAGGAAGTCCGCTCGGGTTTGATGCTGCGCCTGGCCGATTGCCCGCCGGCCTGCGTGGGCGAAATGATCGCGACGCTCGAGAGCCTTCACCAGGACGAGTGCGACGAGCTGTTTCATCTATTGACTCGCAGTCCCTCGGCCGACGTGCGCGCCGTGGCCATCGATCGGCTGGGCAAAAAGCTGCCGTCTTCGGAGGCTGCCGCGGTCCTCGAGATGCTCGAAGCGGAAAACGACGCGCGATGCATCGCAAGCCTGCTCTCGTTGCTGGGGCGGCTTGCTCCCGAATACCCGGCTTCCAGGTTTGCCCCTTTCCTGGAAGCTCAGGACCCGCGGGTACGCGCCAACGCGGTCGAGTTGCTCGAGAAATTGCCTGTTCCTTCCGAAGAGACACTGGTGGAGCCGTTGCTCGGCGATCCGGCCCCGCGTGTGCGAGCCAACGCAATGCGCCTGCTCTGGCCCCGGCAGCGCGAGAAGCTCTGGGCCAGCTTGCTCGACGAGTTGGCCAGCAAGGACGAGAACCGCGAGCTCTCGGCCGTCTATCTGCTGGGACAGGTGCCGATTCCGCCCGAAGGCGCGGCGCTGCTCGTGGACCGGCTCAAGAGCCCGAGCCAGCAGGTGAGGATGCTCGCTTCTCGCAGCCTGCTCACTTGCCAGGTGCCGATCGATGCTGCGCCGCTGTGTGCCCTCTACATGGAAGAGGCCAATGAAGTCATTCGCCGGAACCTGATGGCGTGCTGTCGCCGGTGCGATCCGGACAACGCCATCCGCGCATTTGCCACGATGCTGGGGAACACCGCCCTGCAACCCGAGACGCGCGCCACGGCCGCGCGGGCGCTCGGAGATCTGGCGCACGCCGATGCCATCCCGGCGCTGGTGACGCACCTGAAGGACTCCGATGCCCGCGTGCGCTCCAACGTGGTGGAGGCGCTGGAGCACTGCCCCTACGAAGGAATGCAGGAAATCCTGCTTCCGTGTCTGGAGGACACCACCCCGCGCGTGCAGGCGACTGCGGCGATGGTCCTCTGGCGCCTTGGCGGGCGCCAGGCGATCGACACGCTTCTGAAGATGCTACGTTCCAACGACCCGCGAAAGCAGGCCAGCGCGGCCTTCGCGCTGGGCGAAATCGGAAGCGTGGAGCTGGTGGCACCGCTCTCGGAGCTGCTCGAGAACCTGGCTGCCGGCGTCGTGATGACCGAGGCCCAGCGCCGCGTGCAGAAGAACGTGATGCAGGCGCTGACCAAGATCCGCTCCAGGTAAGCTCAGGCTCGCGAGCGAAGCGATTGGACGCGCTGCGTCACGAGCGCCGTCGCTACGAGCAGTACGAGGGCGGGCAGCCAACCGTCGAACCCCGCCGCGCCCCAGGAATCCAGCCTCGCGGCACGCAGGAAGCCCAGCTTGGCGGGCGCCATCGCCTCGCGGCACAGCACCAGCGCGGCAGCCGTGTCCCAGCCGGCCAGCAAACCTGCGCCTCCAGGCATCGCCACCGAGACTGCGAGCAATCCTGCGCGAGAAACGAGCGCGGTGAGCGATGCCTGCGGGCCGTGCGTCCAGAGTGCGTAGAGCAAGGCTGCGACCGGCAACGACAGCCGGCGCGTCACGGGCAGTCGCGCCTGGAACCGACTGGCGAAGAGGCTCCACTCGGCCCAGGAACGCAAGGCCACGAGCAGCACGGCCACGGCAAGCCAGGGTTCCGCTTCGCGAGGAGCGGTCCACACACCCTCGCCGCACGCGGCCGCCAGAAGAGCGACGAAGACGGCGGCCATCGCCCCGACGAGCCAGCCTCGTATGACGGTTTGCCAGCGCGCGGCCGGGGCAGCCTGCTGATTCAGGCGACGTTGCAGTGCCACGGTCGCCAGAGCCAGCAAAGCTCCATCGCAGACCCAAAGGAGCCGGTGTCTCCAAATCCAAGTGAGTGAGAATCCCATCCACTCTCCGCCGGGCGCTGCGAGGTCGAGCCCCAGGCCCCAGAACAGTCGATCCCCCACAAGCCCCAGCGTCAGGAGAACGAGAAGCGGCCAGGGGCCGAGAGAACCGAGGCCCATCAGCGCGCGGCCAAAGGGAATACGCCGCAGCGTCACGACGGCCAGCGTAACCACAAGCAGACAGAGGGGCATGGACGGCGGCCGGCGATCGCGATGGGGCGCAGCTGGCGGACGTTGCGAGAGAGAACCCGATTTCTCCTCGGAGAGCAGCCCTGGCTGGACCGATTCAAGCTGCGCTTCCGGCTTAGCCCGTAGCCGCGCAAAGTCGGCATGCCAATCCTCCAGCAAATCCTCAGGCCAGACGCCGAACCCGCGGCCCAGCGCCGTCCAGGTTGTGCTGCCGCTGCGCAGAGCGCCGACGAAGGCCCGGATGCGCCCCCAGCCATACGCGCGCACCAGGTACTCCACCAGGCAGGTCGCCTGGAAGTAGTCGTGCTCGAGATGGATCTGCCGGTCCAAACCGTCCAGGTCAACCCAGCGCCCACCCGCAACACGCTTCTGCCCCAGGGGATCGTGCCCGGCGGCTGAAACGGCGCAACTGCCGGCAAAGTCTGCCAGGCCCTCTTCCATCCAGAGCGGCGACGAGGCCGGCAGGGCTGGGAACTCCGCGAGTGCGCCGTACCAGGCGAAGTGGGCGACCTCGTGCGCAACCACGCGGGGCGCTCGAAAGGCTCGCGGAGAGAGATTCACGTGAAGGTGGTCGTAGTCCCCGAGCAGTTCCGGATGACGCCAGCGAGGCAACCGGACCGGCACGCACGCCGGCGACGCGTCCAGGCGTTTCTCCATCCAGGTCTGCGCTCGCGCAGCCAGTTCCCCTGCGAGCCGTGCCTCGGCACCACGGTAATCGCGTCGATCGTAGAGCACCCGCGCGCCGGCAATGGCTAACTCCGTCTCGTATAGCGCGTCGTTGGAAGCCACTGCCAACTCCTCCAAGTCGGCGTCGGACGCCATCCACTCCGGCGCCTGCTCCAGCCAAGCGAGCGCAGCGGCCGGCCGTCCGGTATCCTCCAGCAAACGTCCAACAAGGTACGGATGCAGGTACTCCAGTGCCCCCGCGCCCGCCCCCGCGAGCGCGAGCAGCAGAAGACGGACGAGAGCGGATATGCGGGTTCCGAGAGGCATCGCGTCGGGGAGCGGCACCTTGCAAGACGGCGCGAGCCGCCCGGAAGTTCACGGAAACGCACGCCGGCCGGACAGCGGCCCCTCCCATCGCCCTCGCCATCCGGACGCGGCAGGCCTAGTCCGCCCCCGAGTCGATGCCGGCGCGAGTCGACGGCGAAAACAGGGCGGAGACGCAGGCGAGGATCAGCGCGGCCTCGAACGCGGTCCAGCTTCCGCTCATCCCGAAACCGGACACGAAGCCGGCCGTCAGCTTCAGGCCGACCAACACCATGAAGAAGTCCGTCACGAAAAGAATGAGCGGGGCTGTGAGGAACGCCAGTAGCGCCAGCGGCGGAACGGTCGCGACGAGAGCGACGGCGCCGGCGATGAGCGTAACTCCAGCCAGCACGGCCAGCACCGTGCTCACGACGCCATAGACGACAGCCATCCAGATGGCGGTCCAGAAACCGTGCACGTGGAAGCCTGGTAGCAACTGCGCGATCGCCAGGAAGGTGATCGTCTTCATCAGAAGTGAGCGGAGCATAGTCCAACCTCCACCTATCAAGCTACGCCATCTATCAGAGGATGCCCGCGAGGTTGGCCAACTCTATCGACTCACACCATGCCTGCAATCAGTCGGGTGTAGAGCGCCGAGTCCACGTTTCCACCGCTGACGATGCAGACGGCGCGCTTGCCGGCGAACCTCGCCGGGTCCTGTAACAGCGCCGCGAGTGCCAGCGCGCCTGTCGGCTCCGCCTTGACGTTGGCCGCCTCGAAGAGCATTCGCACGGCCCGGGAAATGTTCTGCTCCTCGACCTCGACGATCCCAGCCAGACCACTCGAGAGGATCGAGTAGTTCAGTTTCCCCAACGAGAGCGTGCGGGCGCCGTCGCAAAGCGTGGGCGGCTCTCGGTCGTTGACGCAGACAGTGCCTTCGCGCAGCGAGCGCGCTGCGTCGTTGGCCAATACCGGCTCCGCCCCGACGACGGAGCACGATGCGCCGAGCAGGTCTCGAGCGAGCACGACGCCGCTTGCCAAGCCGCCGCCCCCGACCGGAACGACGACGCAATCCTGCGCCGGCACTTGCTCGAGGATTTCGCGCCCTAACGTCGAATTCCCCGCCACGACGCGCGGATCGTCATAGGGCGAGATCGACTCGGCTTCGGGGTCGGCGGCGGCAAGCTCCGCGAGCCGCGCCGCACGCGTTTTCTGCTCCGTGTCGACGAGGTCGACACTCGCCCCGTACCCGCGCACGGCGGCGATCTTCACGTTGGCCGAACGGTCGGGCATCACGACTGTGCACTGTTTTCCCGTCCGTGCCGCCGCCAGCGCCAGCGCCGCGCCGAAGTTGCCCGAAGAGGCCGTCAACAAGCGCGGCGCATGGCTTCCGAGGGCCGCGGCGAGGGCCGCCCGAAACTTGAAGCTGCCGGTGTGCTGGAACACTTCGAGCGCCAGAGTTACCCGAAGTTCGTGCCCCAGGGCGCGATCCAGCCGCTCGGAGGCGACCAGCACCGTGGGCGCTATCCGGCCGTCGAGCGCAGTCCACACCCGGCGCACGTCGACGCCGCCCGGCAGGTCGAGGGAAACCACGCCGTCAGTATGGCATCCCCGCGACGCCATGGAGATGCAGGGACACGCTCCACGGAGCTCGCAAAGCACTTAACCATGAACCAGGTCAAGTGTATGACTTCATATGTGAACAACTGTAAAGATTGTGCACTCCGGATCGATTCGACCGCTACCGCGCTCTCGTGACAGTCTTCGACAGTCGAGGCGAGGCTGATACAACTGCCGTCACTCTCGCCGGCTTCGGCACCGATCCCGAGCGTGACGCGCTCAGTTACGAGTGGTCCGTGGCGGGGCTAGCTGCCCGGCCAACCACGCGATGGCGTGTGCCGCAGCGCGAGGGGACCAGCCGCCAGACTCCTCGCTTGCCGCTCCCCGTGCTAAGATCGGCGCCGTGTTGAGCGATCTGGCGGGACTGGCCGATTTGCACATGCATTCCACGGCGTCCGACGGAATGCTCGAGCCGGCTCAGTTGCTCGAACGGGGCGCGCTTGCGGGGCTGCGGGCGATGTCGATCACCGATCATGACACCGTCGCCGTCCACCTGAGAGGCGACCTGCCGGCCACCGGGATGGAAATCGTCCCCGGCATCGAGCTCTCATGCGACACCGAGTGGGGCGAGCTGCATCTCCTCGGCTACCACCTCGACATCCATCGCGGACCGTTCCTGGAACGGCTCGAGGCGCTGCGCCAGAACCGCCTCAAACGGTTGGATCGCATGATTGATCGGCTGTCCGCCGTCGGAGTAAAGCTCGACGCCGCGTTCGTCGACGACCTGCGCGGCCGGCCGGGCTCGATCGGCAGACCTCACGTCGCGCGCGAGCTGATTCGCTCGGGGGCTGTCGCCAACTTCCGCGAGGCGTTCGAACGTTACCTGGGACGCGACGGCTCGGCCTACATCCCGCACCATAACGGCCTGTCGCCCACGGATGCGGTGAGGCTGGTCGCAGATGCCGGAGGTGTCAGCTCCGCGGCGCATCCGGCCAAGCTGATCGAAGAAGCGCCGGAGACCTTCTTCGACGAGTTGCGGCGGGCCGGGATGGCCGGGCTCGAAACGCAGCATCCCAGCCACAGCGCCAACCAGGTCAAGAACTGCCGGCGGCTGGCCGTGAAGCTGGGGCTCGTGGAAACCGGGGGCAGCGACTTCCACGCCGACGCCGACGTCGATCCTGGCGGCCGGCACAGCGGGGTTGGGTGCATGACGGTCGGGTATGCCGTGGTTGCGCGGTTGAGAGACCTGGCCGGCGGTGGTGTCGCATGCGGACGGCGCGCCAGCTGACCGTCGCCGCCTGCGCCATCCTGGCGCTCGCGGCAGGCCCGCTCCCGGCCGACAACCTTCAAGTCGGCAAGGACTATTACGAGCTGCGGCGCTTCACCGACGCGCTCGCCTCTCTGAAGCTGGCTATCCAGGAGAACCCGCAAGCCTGGGAGGCTTACTACTACTCGGGCCTCATTTTCCAGGAAAGCGGCAAGCCGGACCTGGCACTCAAGTACTTCGCCAGCGCCTGGCGCGTGCAGCCCGGCAACGAAAAGCTCGGCAAGCAGCTCACCGAGACCTACATCCAGAACGCTGCGAAGGCCCGCGCCAGCGGCGGCGCCGACGCGGCCATCGCCGAGTTGGAGGTCGCCATCAAGGGCGGCTTCTTCAGCGTCGAGCTGGTGAACCAGCTGCTGGTCCACTACGGCGAGCAGAACAAGTGGGAATCGACCATCAGCCTCGGCAACGAAGTGTTCCGCCGGCTCGAGAACTTCACGCTCTTCCCCAAGGACGGGGCGGGTACCAAGAGGACCCACTTCCTGGTCGGCCGCGCCTG
>JACQFU010000555.1 GCA_016199905.1 Candidatus Wallbacteria bacterium | reverse complement strand
CCGGAAGCGAGCCAGCTCCACATATCTCCCCGCTTCACATAACTCCTGCTATGTTGAGCTCAACATAGCAGGAGGTCTGAAATTGGTCGGTGCCCTTTTCGGACGCCTGAGCCGCCAGCTCTAAACTTGCGCGGACTGAGATATCGCTTGGGGACTGCCACTCCTGGTGTTTGGTCGGGGTTTTTGTAATCTGAGCCAGAATCCAGTACATCAGCAAGCACCTACCATGCGCCTCACAATAGTCGTTCCATTGAAGAATGAGCCAAGTGTCAAGAAGCCTCCTGGACAGTGTTTCACAATGTCAGGCTGGTTTTCGAAGCCTGCCTGCTATTGCCGCATTTGGTCGAACACTCGATTTGCGTTGATCCATGGAAGAAAACGACTCCTCCGCTCACGGGCAGTCCGTCTCCTGTCCTGCCAGCCTCACGAGGCCGGCTCGCCGACGCAGCAATAGGTAGGCGCTTCCCGGAGGCGAGAGCGCGAATGAGCCCAGTAGACCGGGCGCGACAACTTCGAAGCGACCTCGCTTGTCGGTTCCGACCGTTGTCCGAAAAAGGGCGGTCGACGTGGTCTGGCGGCTCAGGTCGGTCGACGTCAATCCGGAAGCGCCTCGTGGAAAGTGGACGATTGCGGGGCCTTGCGGCAGCGTCCGAGTGAGCAGCGTCGCTGGCCAGCGTTTGCCGCGGATGGGCACCGTCAGGGCCGTGGAAGCGCCGCCGCGGAAGACGAGAAACCCCTCGTTGCCCTGTACGCGGAACGGGGGCACTCCCTGGCCCGGCAGATAGACCTCGAAGCGCGGGCGGCTCGCGCCCTCCGGCGCTGCCAGCCGGGCCACGAAGGAAGCACTGTAGAGTTTCACCAGATCGTCGGCGTCTGCCTCATGTACGGCTGTGGAGGGGTTCACCGGCAGCCCCAACAGGTTGAGACCGGGAAGCAGCGAGACAGCCTGCTCGACTTGAGCCGTCCCAGTGACCACCACGGAAACCGTCGCGGGAATGCTCCGGGCGGCGCCGGCCTGGTCCACGAGGAGAATGAAGAGGAGCTGCCGCGCCTGGCCGTCCCCGAGCTCGGGCGTTACGAAGGTGGTCACCGAGGAGTTAGGGTTCGAGAGCGTCACGGTGGGCCCGGCCTGCTGGACCCACTGGTACCGGAGGCTGCCGCCGGCGGTGCCGACGGGCCGGGACGCGGCCCCGTCCAGGGTGACGAGTCGGCAGGGCGATCCTTCCTTCGCCCGGGCCACGTTCACGCTGGCCACGGCCCTGGGCACGCCGCGGCTGGACGAGTCCACGAGCACGCGGATCAGCCGCGAGAGGCCGAGCGTTGCCGTGGTGGAGTCCGAGCGAGTGACGCTGCAGCGAAACTCGTGGACACCGATAGTAGTCGGAGTGAAGCGAGCCAGTGACGTCGCCGACGTTCCTGGCTCTGGCGGGTCCGCGAGCAGAAGAGCCGAGGGCCCCGCGGCCTGATCCCACCGGAATGCAAGCCGACGAGAGGGAGGAGGCGCGCTCTCGGAGAAAACCGCCGCGAGCGTCACCGTAGTTGGCAGCGTGGCGCGCAGCGAATGCGCCTCATCGCCGCCGCCCGTGGTCGTGTCCAGGCCCGTGCCAGGAGTCCTCGTGGCGCTCGCCGCGATGGAGAACCGCGCCGCGGCCCGCCCGGCCGCAAGGCCCGCCAGCTCAACCTCCGACGACTCGCTGGCCGCTCCCAGCGGGTCGGTCACGACCAGCCCGAATCGATAGCTGCCCGGCGCCCGCGGAACGAACGACGCAACGGGTGCCGAGGCCGACGGCGCGAGCTGGGCCGACGGCCCCGAGAGCTGAGTCCAGCGATAGCTCAGGTTCGCGCCGTCGTCGAGGTCTCCGGAGAGCGAGCCGTCCAGGAACACCCGATCGACGTCCACGTTGAAGGCCGGAGGCGCCGGAGCGTCCAGCGAGCGCCTCTGCCCAGTCTCGTCCCGCGCCAGCGCTATCGCAAACGGCGAGCGATTGAATCGCTCCCTTGAGTCCTCATCTCTCGCCACGTTCACCAGGATCCGCACCTCGGCTTGCGCGCTGTCGAAGAGCCCGTTCGACACGTCGAGGGAAAACGTGTAGACGCCGGCCCGATCCGGCAAGAACCCAGGCGTGGCCGACTGCGGGGCGACCAGGCTCGCGTCGCCGGCTAACGAGCCTCGCGGCGTCTGGCGCACTCGCCACCGGTAAGTCAGAGAGCGCGGCGGCTGCTCCGGGTCGCGCGACTGCCGCCCGTCCAGCCGCACTACATCCGCCAGCCGGACGGCTCCCTCCGCCGCCGGATCGGGGATATCCGGCGCCAGGATGAGAGGCGAGCGAGACACGATCCGCACCGAGACCTGGCGGTCCGGGCCCGCGTCCGCCGTCGGCGCCAACTTGTTGGGATCGAGCACTACGACCTGCACGCTGGCGGTGTCGGACAGCCCCGTCGGGCCGGTGACCTCCAGCAGGAAGCGGTAAACGCCCGCGGCCAGCTGGCGGCCGTCGGCCGAAGTCTCCGGCGGAAAGACGACTCGAGCGAAACTCGTCTCTGCATCCAGAAGACCCGTTGCCTGCTTGAAGCCGCTCCCCTCCGGCGACAAGAGCAGCGTCCAGCGGTACGCCGGCGCCCCGCCGCCGGGATCGCTCGAAAGCGATCCGTCCAGTACCACTTGCCGGGTCGTAAATGCCGACGCTACACGCCCTTGCGCGTCAGGAAGCACGATCTGCCGGTCAGGACCAGCGTCGGCCCGGGGGGGCGCCTGCGCGATGCGAAGAGAGGCTACCGCCACACTCGACAACGGCTGCGGAGTCTTCGAGCTCACCGTTAGCTGAAACACATAGCTCCCCGGCGAGCCGGCCAGGTAACTCGGCCTGGCCAGTGTCGAGGAAAAGGCGGCTGCCCCCTGCGGTTTCGTGAGCAGCTCCCACCGGTACGTCAGGCCCGCCCCGGCCGGATCGAGACTCCCCGTCCCGTCCAGCCCGATCACCTGGGCCCCGCAGCCGTTGCGGGCCAGCAACCCAATGATCGCCACCGGCGGCAGCGCGGCGGGCGGCTGGCCGGGGGTCACGGCGATCGGCTGCCGCGAACGCAGCTTGTTGTTGCCGACATCGGAGTCATCCAGGAAGCCTTCTGGATCGGCGACCGCCTCGACCACGTACGATCCGGAACTGAGGCTGGGCGGTACCGTAAACGATCCCGCGACGTCCTTGGCCTGCGCGGCCGCCACGTCGGAGACAGGCGTGGAACCGAGCAGTACAGAAGCGCCGCCGCTGGCCGGAGCAAGCCCGAACGTGACGTTGAAGCCAGTCGTCGCCGCAT
>JACQFU010000529.1 GCA_016199905.1 Candidatus Wallbacteria bacterium | reverse complement strand
GGAAGGACGTTGACGGTGCCGTGGGAGTAGGCGAAGCCGTCGTGTCCGTCGGCGGCGACGGCCTCGAAGCCGTAGGAGGTGGCGAGGGTGGTCGAGAAGGTGGAGAGGGCCGAGGCGGGGTTGTTCAGGGAGACGCGCGGGCCGAAGGTCTGCTGCCAGCGGAACGAGGGTGTGTCGCCGTCCGGGTCGCTGAAGGCTGCGGCGAGGGTGGCGGTTTGGCCCGTGTAGACGGTGGAGGGGGAGAAGGTGGCCGAGAGCGCGGGCGGGCGGTTGGAGGGAAGCTCCCAGGTGTCGTTGAGTGCGCCGTTGGCGTTTCCGTTCGTTGTGCCCCCGAAGAGCACCATGCGCTGTCGCATCGAGTCATAAGTGAACGTGTGGTCGCCTCGCGCTGGAGGCGACGAAGAAGGTCGAGGCTGCGACCAGGCAGCACCGCTCCACTCCCACGTATCGTTGAAGAACCCGCCGCTGACGAGCCCCCCTCCAAACAGCACCGAACGCTTACGGGAAGAGTCGTAGGCCATCCAATGATCGCCTCGCGCAACTGGAGACGTCCCGGGAGCCCTCTGGCTCCAAGAGGCGCCATCCCATTCCCACGTGTCGCCGAGGTCGGTCGATCCGCCTGCACGTCACCCGAACAGGACAGCTACTCCTCGCGCCGAATCGAGCGCCAGAGTTCCGTTTCTCGCCGGAGGACGCGAAAATGGCGCCCGCTGCAGCCAGCTGATGCCGTCGTATTCCCAGGTTTCATCGTTTAACCCGTCGCTGGGCACGACTCCGCTGAAGAGAACGGTTCTGCCGCGCCCAAGGTCGAATGCCAGCGGCGACATCCGGATCGACGGCGCTGACACAGGCGACAGGTTGGTCCACGAGCTACCGTCCCATTCCCAGGTGTCGCCGAGCACGCTGCCTGCAGTCTGACCGCCAAACAGGACCGACATTCCGCGAGCGGAGTCGTGCGTCAGCCCTCGCGCTTTGCGAGCCGAGGGTCCGGTCCCGGGTAGAAGCGACGTCCACTGCACCCCGTCCCACGACCAGGTGTCGCTCAGCAGATTGGACGACAGGTCCTTGCCGCCGAAGAGCAGCGTCTTGCCTCGGGTGGAGTCAAAAGAGAGCCCGTGTCCAATCCTTGCGGATGGAGAAGTCACCGGCTCCGACACCAGCTTCCAGTTCGTCCCGTCGTACTCCCAGGTGTCGTTGTTGGCGCCGTTCTCGCCTCCGAACAGCAACACCCGGTTACGGACATTGTCGAATGCCATTCCGTGGGAGTCTCGCGCGGGCGGAGACGTAGCCGTGAATTTCTGGCTCCAGTTGGTGCCGTCCCATTCCCAAGTGTCGCCGAGAATCCCACCCCCAGGCGCTCTCGAGAATCCGCCGAAGAGGACCACTCGATCCCTTGCGGCGTCATAGGCCAAGCCAGGCGTTTCGCGAATGCCGGGGGACGTGGCCGGGGTCCGGTCCGCCCAGTTCGTCCCGTCCCACTCCCACGTGTCATTCAGATCGGAGCTTGGCCCTGCAAATCCGAACGCGCCGCCAAAGACGAGCACGCGACTCCGCGCAGATTCGTACACCATCGCGTGCCACTTGCGCGGGCGAGGGGAAGTGGCCGGGTGTCGCTGCAGCCACTGCGTGCCATTCCACTCCCACGTGTCATTCAAGTCCTGGGTCGTGGCCGACATGGCGCTGCCTCCGAAAAGAACCGTTTGACCCCGTGCAGCGTCGAAGGCCATGGCCGCTTCTGTGTGAACAGGCGGTGACTGGACTGGGTTCGCCCTGCTCCAGTTGACGCCATCCCACTCCCAGGTGTCGTTCAACATGACGCTGAAGTTCTGGTTCTGACTTGTGTTGCCACCGAAAACGACGACGCGTCCTCGGACCGAGTCATAGGCAACCGCGTGCCGTCCGCGTCCGGGAGGGCGCGTGAGTGGACTCGCTTCGGACCATGTCAATCCGTCCCACTCCCAGGTGTCATTGAGGTTCGGATTTGCAAAGCCACCGAACAGCACAGCCTTGGCACGGCGACTGTCGAAGACGAGAAGCGTGTCGGGACGGCCCGGCGGCACCTGCGTCGCCCGCTGCACCCATCCCCACGTTCTCGGCACAGACGCAGCCGTCGAGAACGCCGCACCGGCCGGCGCCACGGTCACGGTGACAAAGGATGTTCCGGAGCCGCCGAATCCATCGGATACACGGAGGCGTACCGTGTAAGCGCCGGTCTTCGTGGCCTGGAAGGTTGCCGTGCTGCTTCCGAAGTTCGTGAACGTCCCGTCGCCGCCCACGGGCTGCGTCTCGACCGACCACGTATAGGTGAGCGCTTCGCCGTCGGCGTCCACCGCGCTTCCGGTCAGCGTTACGGCGGCGCCCGGTGCCACGCGGGCGGCCGGCCCGGCGATGCTCACGCCGGTCGGCGGAGCGTTGGCTGCGCGGACCGAGCCGAGCGCGTAGGCATACCCGTCGCGCCCGTCGGCGGCCGTGACCTCGAAACCGTACTCGCCCGCCGCCGTTGGCGTGAAGCTCGCCTGGGCGCTCGTCGCGCCCGAGAGCGTCACGTGCGGACCGTAGGTCTGCAGCCATCGGAAGGAAGGCGTGTCCCCTTCGGGGTCCGTGAAGCTTGCCGTCAGCGAGATGGGCTGGCCCGTGTGGACGACGGAAGCGGAGAACACTGCCGACACGCTGGGAGGCTTGTTGGAAGGAAGCTCCCAGGTATCGGACAGCGGCGAGGCCGCGGGTCCGCCGCCGAAAAGCAAGACGCTGTCCCGCGTGCTGTCGTAGGTCAACGCATGACCCGCGCGGACCGCGGGCGAAGTCGCGGGGCTGTCCTGCATCCAGGCAGTGCCATCCCACTCCCAGGTGTCGCCCAGCGAACCGGAGCTGCCGTTTCCTCCGTAGAGAAGCACGCGCGTGCCTCCCCGCGTGCGGGCAAGGCTGTGATCGTACCGAGCTGGCGGAGAGCTTGCGGGAGAACGGTCGGCCCACGTCGTGCCGTCCCACTCCCACGTGTCGAAGAGACGCGAGGGATCTTGGAAGCCGCCGAACACAACCGTCCTCGACCGCGCCGCGTCAAAAGCCAATGCGTGGCTGTAGCGGGACGGGGGCGCCGTCGACGGAAACTTCTGAACCCAGTTGGTTCCGTCCCACTCCCAGGTGTCGGCTGCAAGCGGGAATCCTCCGAACAGCAGCACTCGAGCGCGCGCGGCATCGAAGGTCAAGGCGAGGTCGGACCGGGCAGGCGGCGACGAGACCGGCGTTGCCTGCACCCAGTTGCTCCCGTCCCACTCCCACGTATCCGACCGGACCGAAGAGTCGTCGAATCCGCCCAGAAGCACGGATCGCCCGCGCGAGGAATCGAACGCCATGGCGTGGTTGTAGCGAGCCGGCGGCAAACTCGCTGGGGCCCGCTGGGCCCAACTGTAGCCGTTCCACTCCCACGTGTCCTGGAACTTCGAGGCCCCGCTGCGCCCGCCGAACATGACGGCCTGGCCTCGCGCCGAGTCATAGACCAGCGCGTGGTCCGAACGCGAGGGGGGCGCAGTCCTCGGTGCCGACACCTGCTTCCAGTTCGTGCCATCGTACTCCCAGGTGTCGTCGGCGTAGTCTGTCGCCGTCGGTCCTGACACCACGGTGACTCCTCCAAAAAGAACGACTCTTCCTCGAGCGGCATCGTATCCAAGTCCAAGTCCAGCCCGGCCGGCGGGCGCGGTCGTCGCAGGACTCTGGGACCAGTTCGTTCCGTCGTATTCCCAGGTGTCATTGAACAACGAGGACCCGGCTCCCGAGTAGCCGCCGAACAAGATGGTGCGTCCGCGAACCGGATCGAACGTCATCCCCTGGCTGGACCTCGCCGGAGGAGAGCTGATCGGTGATTTCGTCCTCCAGACGATTCCATCCCATTCCCACGTGTCGCCAAGCGCACTGGTGCCTTGGCGGCCTCCAAAAAGCACGACGCGCCCTCGCAAGCTGTCATAGGCCATCGCGTGATCTTCTCGAGCTGGCGGAGATGTGTTTGGGAATTGTCGCGCCCAGGATGCGCCGTCCCATTCCCACGTATCATCCAGGGCCGTCGAGCAAGGGCTTCCACCGAAAAGGACCAGCTTGGCCCGGCCTGAATCGAACGCCATGGCGTGACTCTGCCGCCCCGAAGGAGAGGAAGCTGGCGCCCTGCGCGCCCAGTTTGTGCCATCCCATTCCCATGTGTCATTGAGGCAGCTGCCCAAATGAAAGCCTCCGAACAGAACCACGCGTCGACGGATAGGGTCGTATGCGAGCCTGGGATGCGATCGTGCGTCTGGCCACGTGGCAGGAGTTCTAGTGATCCAATTCCGGCCATCCCACTCCACAGTGGCCGTTGTGGGGCCGGAGGCGCTGGCCCCGCTGAAAGCAACCAGTCTGGCCCTGGCGAAGTCGTAAGCGATGTTGTCCACTTCGCCGCCAGGTGGCACACTCCTGTTCAGTTGCACCCATCCCCAAGTCGCAGGCACGCTGCCCGTCACCGACGCGGCGACAGGCTGCGCCGCCAACCGGGGCGTCGCGATCGCCAGTAGCGCCGCCGCCACGAACCCAATCGTCCCGCCCGCAAATCCGCGCCTGGGGTCACCGACACACCGAACGATCGAACCAACGCTCCGCACGGCCATTCTTCGCCCCGCTTTCGGAACGCCCGCGCCGCCCGCGCGGGACTGCCGGCCAGTGTAGCCCAGCCGCCCTTCGGCCGCAATTCTGGGATCGCCACCGAGCTCCCGGGCCAGCGCCCGCTGACGATCGCAATCTCGAGGATTTGCCGCTGAACCGCCGCGAGTCCTCCAAGCTCAAAGGGACTCCCGGAGCTTCCGGGAGAGCCTGGCCTGTCTGAGAACAGCCGCGATCACACCGCGTCGCGGGGGGGGGGGCCGAGCGGCTGAGGGCTGGCCACGAGATGGTAGGATGTCCTCGATGGGACTTGGGCGTGACGAGATTTTCGCCGCACTCCAGGGACGCGACGAGGAGTTGCGGCAACTGGGAGTCAGGAGCCTTTCGCTCTTCGGTTCGGCTGTCCGCAGCGAAGCGACCGCCGAGAGCGATCTCGATTTTCTCGTCGAGTTGGCCTCGGTTTCCTTCGATGCCTACATGGATGTGAAAGAGCACCTGGAACGGCTCTTCCGGCGTCGAGTCGATCTGGTGCTGGCGGACGCTATCAAGCCGAGACTTCGATCTCGAATCCTGGCGGAGGCGGTACGTGTCCCGGGACTATAAGGTGTTCCTGGACGACATCCTTTCGTCGATCGCCAAGATTCGCAAGTTTGCGGGGCAGACGACCTTCGAGCAGTTCTCCGTCGACGACAAGACCGTGGACGCCGTCTTGCGGAACCTCGAGATTATCGGGGAGGCTGCAAAGGGGATTCCTCCCGAAGTCAGGGAGGCTGCGAAGACAGTCGATTGGAAACGCCTCGCAGGTTTGCGGGACGTGCTTGCCCACCAGTACTTCGGCATCAACCTCGCCATCGTCTGGGACATCGTGCAACACAAACTGCCTGCTCTGGAGCTGGAGGTCCAGAGGCTTCTGGCAACCGAGTGAGCCACGGATCCCATCGTTTCGCTACGCCCCGCTGCAGACCTTGGAACATCCTCCCTCCACGCGTGTCAAACAGCCGTAGCTCCGGCGAAATCCCAGCGAAAGTGAACGGCCAGGCACGAGGTCGGCACGGCAGGCGAGGGTTCGTGATCTACCTCGTCGCGGCGCTGCTGTCCGTGCTTGCGGTCTTCGTCTTCCGCGACATGCGCCACCGCGACGTCTGGACCCATCGCTACTCCTCGGGCGAGGCGGCGCTCGCCATGGCGCAGGGCGGGGTCTCCACGGTCCTCTTCGCCATCCGAAACGCCATCCAGCCGGTAAGTCTGATAGGCGACGTCAACAAGGACACGCTCTTCGCCTTCCTCCTCCAAGACCCCGGCGCGATTCGCCTGGCCCAGGACAGAGTCTCCAGCCGGGGGGGCGATTTCACCGAGTTCATCCTGCAGAGCTGCGGCGCCACGGCGCTCGATCCGATCCGGCGGGTGCTGATGCGCTACCCCGGCGCCAAGCTGCGGCTGTTCCTGCGGATCGTGCCGATGCCGCTGCACGTGACGTTGAGCGTGGGCAAGCAAGACGTGAACGACAAGTTTCGCGATCCCGTCGAGAAGGAAGTGAAGTTGCGCGTCGTCGCCACGGTCGCGTACGGCGGCGCGACGCGCACGGCCTGGACTGAAAAGGCCATCCGGGTCTATTCGACGCTGATCCCGCTGACGCCCCGCTTCACGGCCTACGTGAAGGACGGCGGCCCGGACGGGCAGGTGGCCAACGAGTATCTGAGCGATCGGTCCGGCGCACCCGTGACCGACGGAGACCTGGGGCCGACGGTGCTTTACAACAACGGCGAGCATGTCGACCCGACGAGCAAGGTGCCGCAGCCGCCCTCGCCCGGGCTTCTGTTCTTCGGAACGAATCCGACGATTTTCAAGCTCACGGCGGGCGGAGGCCAATGGAAGGGCGAGGATTTCCACCTCTCGCAGGAAGGCGGGCCCCCGCGCGCTTTCGCCGTGGACAACCCGCCGCCGGCGATCGCCGCCGCCCGGCCTCACGATCCGGACCATTCCGACGAGGAGCAGGCCCTGATGATCCAGGGGGCCTTCTGGGGCTACCACCAGGGAATGAACTTTCTGGCGCTGTTCGGCCGCGACGGCTTCGACGAGCGGTCCTCTCGGCTGCACCTCTTCGGCGACCAAGATCTGCCGTCGCCGACTCAGGCGATAGGCCGGGTGCTGCAGGGGCTGGCCATGTACACGGACCTGGCGATCGACCGCGACGCCACCGGAAAGGACGAGGACGAGCAGCGCAAAGCCTGCGCGCGCGACTTGCCCGTTCGCGAATCGGTCGACCCGTTCCTGAAGCGCGTCACTTCTTCGGAGTACTCGACGGATACCACGCGGGAGTCGGCAGGGCAGCCGACGACGAGTCTGATTCCGTTCAACTCTCCGGGGTTGCCACCCTGGAGTGTCGTCAACCAGAACTACCGCTGCGACGGTGCGGTCCTGCCGAGCGAGGTCGGGCGCGAGACGATCCGGCTGGACCCGGCGACCTACCAGTACTCGCTTCTCTTCGGGACCTTCGAGCTCTACAACTCGTGGGCCTGCCGCGAAGTTCAGGTGGCCGCAAACGAGGTGCCCGAGTTGATGCAGAGACCGGCGGCGGAGAGTTTCCAGCTCCTGGCCCGGGCGCTGCTGCCTTTCAAGTCGAACCCGGCCTTTGCCGACAAACTCGCCGACGTGGTGAAGTTCCAGCTCGCCTACACCGATCCGCTGCACCTGAGCATGCCTCCCGGCGACGGCGATCGGCTCCACTTCGACAACTCGCGAGTCCCCGACGAGCTCATGTCGAAGTTCGATCCCACGCAGTTGGCGCGGGACCGAGTGGTGCTCCGGATGTCCGCGAAGGAGTTCCTGGCCCGGCACATCGCTCGAGAGCCGCAATGCGGCATGAAGCTCATCATGGGCGGCCGCGCGATAGAGGTCGTGGGGGAGTTGGACTTCCCATGGCCCGTGCAGGTGGTCGACGGCGGGCTGCTGGTCGCCGATCGCGTGCGCTTTGAAGCCGGGTTGAAGCAGCCGAGCCCGCTGACCCGCCTGTCCATCGTCGCCAGCTCGCTCGAACTGTTGCCCAGGACCTCGGTGGAAGCGGCGATCTGGTGCGTCGACCCGGGCAAGGCAAAGGGCGTGACCTTCACGGGAAGCCTGGGCACCCATACCCTGAAGGACCTGACCGAGTGGCAGGGCTGTCGGATCGTTTACGACGGGCGTTACGACCCAACGGGTCCTTCGGCTCATGAAGCCTACCGCGAGTCGATGAGCGACACCGACTTCGGCGGCGGCACCAGCTACCGCGACGGCTCGGAGGTGGGCTACCCGTGAGGCGCGGCTTCTATCTGGTGGAGGCGCTCATCGGCGCGATGCTGCTCGCGGCCGGTTTCCTGCCCATCGCGTACATGTGGTGGACGACCAACCACGAGACCGTGATGGATCAGATGGAGCTGCAGGCCACGACCCTGGCCTCGGAGCTGCTCGAACAGGTGCGGGCCGTGGCCGTCGGGCGCGTCGGCGTGCCGAACCTCATGATCATGCCCGTGCCGAACGAGTTCCCGAGCTTCCCAGACTGGGTCGACATCGATGGTCGGCTCGCGCTCGAGGGGCCGGGGTTCCCGCTCTTCCGTCCGTCCTCGCCGCTCAAGGAAGAGTCGTCTCGGATGTGGCTGCAGCCGACCCAGCCGGGCTTCCGTCGTTACGTGCAGATCTTCGAGGCGCCGCTGCTGCTCGGCGGCGCCTATGCGAGGAGCCCTTACCTGGG
>JACQFU010000528.1 GCA_016199905.1 Candidatus Wallbacteria bacterium | reverse complement strand
CAAAGGCAGTCAGATTGGCAGGATCTGTCCGGCTCCAACTACCTTCCGGCCTCGAAAGTCTTGCTGTAGAGCGGGTTTCCGTAACCATGAAATTCGAGACGGTCTGCAAGAGCCGGACATACACCAGCCGACCAATACGGAAGTCTTGGTTGCCCTCGGAGTCAAAGACGTTCGAGCTTCCCTGATGGTGCGCTCCAAGAGGCCTGCCGTCCGTCTGAAGCTGGGGGCCTCTTCCATCCACGGATTGGGCGTGTTCGCCGCCGCGCCCGCAAGTTCATCCCCCGTTTGGAAGCCCCCGCGAAGTGACTACACGGGAGCAAAAGGATGATTCGGCTCCAGCGCCCTTGAGCATGCCGAAATGGGGAGTGAACGCCGGAAATCGCCGGTGGGGTCGATGATGAAGCCGCGACACCACTTTGCGCTGCCGGGCCTTGCAGCTTGCAGCCGGCTCGCCGTTTTCACTGCCGGTACGTGACGATCGCGCCGTCCTCCAGCAGAAACGCCGCCAGCGGCCGGCCCGCCGGCAGCGCCAGCCGCAGCATCAGGGGCTGCCGCGGCAGCAACGAACGGCTGGCAATCGGGTCCCACTTGCAGCCGTCGAGGCTCCTCTGGACTTGCAACTGGATGCGCCCCTCGAGCGCGTCGACTTCCAGCTCGGCCGCATAGAAGGCCCCTTCCGACACGGTGAGCGTCGAGCGAAGGCTCGCAACATCCGAACCGCTCGGCTGGACGGCGTCCGAGAACCTCGCGCCTCCGTCGGTGCTGATGCGCACGCGCTCGGCCAACGTCGAGCGGTATCCCACGGCGATGCGATCGCCGATCGCGGCTACGTCCGGCGAATCTTCGACGTCCTCCTCGTCGTTGGTGACCCGCCGTGGCGCCGACCACTCGCCGCGCTCGGGACGGACCGAGGACGTCACGTAGACGCCATCGTGCTGGGTGGCGTCGTTGCGGCGCAGGAAGAAGAAGAGCAGCCTTCCTCCCACGCGGACCAGAACGCTGCATCGCCTGTCCTTGTGGACGTGCGGCACTGTCGGCGGCTGCCCGGAGGACTCGACAAACTTTTTCCCCGGGCCTAGCGAGACCCAGCGGATCGCGGCTCCCCAGGGGAGATCGCGCGGCGGCCGGGAGTCGGCCAGGGTGGCGAGGTTGATGTTGTCCCTCTCGGCATCCGACACATCGACCCAGACCACGGACTCGTAGCCGCCCGGGGCGCGCAGCAACCCGCTCTCGTGGCTGCCGCTCGGATACTCGAGCGTGGGGCCGCCGCCGGGCTGGAGCGAGCGCACATTGAAATGTGTGGAGTGCGTCCGGGAGCCGGACGTCCACGCCACTGAGAGGCCCTGCTCGTCCCACAGCACGGCCGGCCACGTGACGTGCACTTGCCGCTCGCTCAGGTCCTCGACGGGATTCCAGGTGGTCCCGGCGTCGGCGCTGCGGCGGCATCGCACGATCTGGTCCCCATTCGCGAGCTGATCGGCCCAGGCTGCGATCACCTCCTCGCCGCGCGCGCGCAACTCCAGGCCGCGCGTTTCGAAGCCGCGCTCGTGAAGCACGCTCCCTCCGGCCGGGCCCATCGCCAACGTGCGGAAGCTGCGGCGGGCCGTGCGGTTCCCCAGGGCCACCTCCACAACGTAAGGCTTCCCCGGCGCCAGCCGTTCGACAGTGCAGTCGGGCCGCCCGGCAGCGAGCGGCACCGGCGTCCGCGCGGACTCTCCCTCGATCCACCGCGTCACGGCCAGACCCGACGGCGCCGGCCCCGAGAGATCCACGTGAGCGCGATCGAGGCCGACCGAAATCCGGACGATGTCGGGCAGTGGCTCGGCTGACGCGGCGCCCGGCCGCGCCGGCACGCCGGCAGCCGCGGCGGCGTCAGGCACGGGCTCGGACGGCCGCGGACCGCGAAGCGCGAGCCCGACCAGGAGCAGGCCGGCGGCCGCGCCAAAGAGGAGCCGGCCCGGTTTCAAGGCCGGACGGTCGGGTTGAACCCCCCCTCCCGCCACCGTGCGAGCGGCAGCGGCCGACGCGGACGGATGGACGCGACGCGTCACGCTCGCCTTCGCTGCGCTGCGCCGGCCGCTCGCCGGCCGGTCGTCGGACTCGGATGCTCCGACCAGTCCTAGACGTCGCGCCACGGTCCCCGCGGACGGGCGACGCTCGGGCGCTCGCTCCAGGCACAGCGAGACCAGTTCGACCAAGCCCGGCGTCGCTTCCGGCGACAATTCCCCCAGCGAAGGCGCGACGCCGGTCAACTGCGCCCGCAAGATGCCGACCGCGTCATCGGCCTCGAACGGCCTGCGGCCGGCAAGCGTCTCGAAGAGGATCACGCCGAGCGCGTAGACGTCCGCGGGCGGCCCGGCCGCCTCACCCCGGATCGCCTCCGGGGCGAGGTAGCCGGGCGTGCCGAGGACGACTCCGGTCGCCGTCTGGATGGTCTCCGTCGCCGACATCACCTTGGCCAGGCCGAAGTCCGCGATCTTGACCTGCCCGTCGAGTGTCAGCAGGACGTTCTCGGGCTTCAGGTCTCTATGGACGATTTGAGTCCGATGGGCGTACGCGAGCCCCAGGGCAATCTCGCCCGCGAGCCGTACCGCCTCCGCGACGCCGGGCGTCGGCGCTCGCGCGAGCCGATCGCGCAGCGAGCCCCCTTCCACGATCTCTGCCGCAAGCCACGGCCGGCCGGCTGCGAACCCCGCGTCGAACAGCGCCAGCAGGTTCGGGTGCGACAACCGCGCCTGCACCTTCGCCTCTCGCAGGAACCGGGCCCGGGTCTCGCCCTCCTCGAAGAGCCCGGCAGCCAGCACCTTCAGCGCCACCTC
This sequence comes from Candidatus Wallbacteria bacterium, assembly GCA_016199905.1. GTDB lineage: Bacteria > Muiribacteriota > UBA6191 > JACPRK01 > JACPRK01 > JACPRK01. The sequence goes on along the minus strand of JACQFU010000528.1, from coordinate 5,966 downwards.
CCGGCCCAGGTTCTCCTGGACGGCCAGGTAGACGGTACCGGAAGAACCCGAGGCGATCTCGCGAAGCACGCGGTAGCCGGCGACCTCGATCACGATGCCGGGATTGTAGCTCGATCTCCGTGGTAGGATCGTTGCGCGGCCCGCCGTCGAGACCCGATACCCATGAGAAACGTCCTGCTGCTCTTCGGTTTGCTGCTCATGGCGAGCGCCCTGGCGCTGGGCCCCGCTGCCGACCAGGGCAAGGTGAGCCACCGGTTCCTGCGGCTCTCGGTCCACGACTCCGCCGGAGCGGAGCTGACGCTCGTCAACCACGCGGCCAACGCATCCCTCGGCTCCGTCTGGCGCACGCTGGAGCTGATTGGGAAGGACGGCTCCGTGCTGGATCGCAGCCCGCCCGCCCGCGACCTGGTCGTCTTCGAGATCCCCGGACGCGGTTGCCAGTTATTCCTCTTGCAGGACGCCGCGGCCTTCCTTCCGACGGCACTGTTGAAGATCGAGGATGGCCGCTTCGTGTCCGATACCTCCTCGGCCTTTCTGCCGCTGGGCCTGTTGCTGATGCTGCAGGTGCAGGCCAGCGATTACGTCGCTTACGGTTTCATCCTGCTGTTGCTGGTATTCCTTGCGCGCGAAACCCTGAGACAGATCGGGGGCAGCCACATCGCCGTGAGTCTCGCTCTTCAGCTCACCTTCGTCGTGATGAGCGCCGTTTGGTTCATCAACCTGGTTTGCTCGTCCCTGTCCTTCGGGATCGTGATCGTGATCGCGGCCGTGGAGTTGCTCTTCCTCCACCGCCTCACGCAGCCCGCGTTCTGGCGGCGATTCGTCAAGGGCGCCCGCAAGAAGGCCGACGAATACGAAGGGCTCGGCTCCTGAGGCCGGCGGCGCGACCGGCGCCAAGCAACCCGGTTGAGTAGACTTGCCTTCCGATGGTGCTGACGAAAGACAGCGTCCTCGGCGATTACCGGATCGAGGAGTTTCTCGGCCAGGGCGGCGCCGGTTCCGTCTACCGGGCGACCCAGATCGAACTGGGGCGCCGCGTGGCCCTGAAGGTCTTCCGCGCCGACAGCGACCTGGGCCCCGACGGCAGAGCGAGGTTCTGCCGCGAGGCGCAGGCCCTGGCCCGGCTCTCGCACCCGGGCATCGTGCCCATCTACGACTTCGGCTCGCAAGACGACCTGCTCTACTACAGCATGGAGCTGGCGCCGGGCTTGTCGCTCGACCGGCAGCTGCGCACGACCGGGCCGCTCGACGCCGTCACGGCATTGCGGGCAATCCGGCAGGTGCTCGACGCGCTGGAGGCCGTCCACGCCGTCGGCGTGCTGCACCGCGACATCAAGCCAGCCAACGTGCTTCGCCGCCAGACCGGGGACGTGCTTCTTTCCGACTTCGGACTGGCGCGGGACACGAACACGACGCGATTGACGCGCGACGGTTCGTTGCTGGGCACCCTCCCCTATTTTCCGCCGGAGATCGTCCTGGTGCCGGAGACAGACGAACGGGGAGACCTCTATCAAGTGGGGGTGATGCTCTTCGAGTTGCTGATGGGCCAGACGCCGTACGGGACCGAGGAGCTGCACAGGTTTCTGCAAGGCGAAAGGCTGGAGCCCGGCAGTCCCTTGGCGCAGCTGCGAAAGCGGCATGGACCGGCGATCGCCGAGCTCGTCTCGAGAGGGATGGAACCCGATCGCGAGAAGCGGTTCCAGTCGGCCGTGGAGATGCGGCGGGCGCTGGACGCCGTCGGCGCCGCGCTCCCGCGAGGCGGCGAGCTGTCGACGGGCGCCCTGCCGGCGCCCACTCAAAGTTCTCGTTGGAGCCTTCGGCTCCTTTGGCCGGTCCTGGCCGCGGGGGTCGGATTGGCGTTGGCCTTCGCCTGGCTCGCGCTCCAGCAGGGTCCGCAAGACGCGGCGCGAGCCGAGCCCGTCCGGTCGCCGGTTCGCGCCGTGCCTGCGGCGGTTGCCTCGTTGCCGGCGGTCCCGCACCTGAAGGGCATATCGACCTCCCAGACCGCGGCCCGCCTGTGGTTCGACGCGCCGGCGCCGAGGTCGCTGAGACTCGCGTGGCGTCCGGCCGGTTCGGGATCGACGTACGGGCGGGACGTGCCGGAGGGTAAGACGGCTTGGACGCTCGCGGGCTTGCAGCCCTCCACGGAGTACCGCGCCGAGCTGGAGGCGGGTGGCCAGTCCCTGGGTTGCCACTTCCGGACGCTGGACCGGAGCGCGCCCGGGACGGCGGTGCTCCGCGATCGGGCGGGCGGGATGACGGGGCTGGAAGTGGCCTGCCGCGGGGACCGGGTCGCCGTGGCCTGGCGCGAGAACCTGGAACCAAAGGGAGCGACGCTGCGATACCGGCAGAGCCTGGATGGTTGTGAGACCTGGGACGAAGCGGAGGTGCTCGAAGCGCGGGCCGAGACGTGCAGTTGGCCGAGCGTCGCCTGGGGTGCCGGCGGCGCCGTCGTCGCCTGGGCCTGCGCGCCCGGGGATGGGACCGTCCTGAATCGCGTCCTGGTTCGCGCCGGGAACGGCGCCTGGTCACCGCCGTTGCAACGACCGGGCCGCTTGCACGAGGCCGGACTGGACGTGGCAGGCGACGGGCCCGCGGGAGTCCTGCTCTGGGAACCGGCCGGCACGGGCGAGGACCTGCGGTGGTTTCGTCTGTCCGGGCCCGGGCCGTCTTTATCGGACCCGTCGCCACCGCTGGAGGACCAGCACTCCGATCGCGGCAGCCGGTGCTGCCGGCTGTTTCGAGTCGGCGAGCGGCTGCTTCTGCTGGGTTTCCGGCCGCGCTCGCCGTTGCCGGGCCACGAGATCCTGATACGGAATTCGACGCGGCCGGAGGCAGGCGAGTGGTCCCGCCCGCGCGTGCTGCTGCCCGCAGACGCGGCGCCGAGCAGCGGAATCACAGCCGCCTTGGTTCCCAGCCTGATCGCCATCTGCTACGAGATGGAGCGCAGCGACTCGGAGGAGGTCCGCCTGGGCGTCCGGGTGCAACGCAGCGCCGACGGCGGGCGAACCTTCGACGAGCCGAAAGACCCGTTGCCTCCGAAGAGGAGCGGCATCTTGCCCGCGATCGCCTCGAGCGGGGACACTTTCTACCTGGCGTGCATCGACTACGGCGCCGGCGAGATTTCGGAGATGACCCAGAGGCTCGTGGTGCTGCGAAGTCCCGACGCAGTCCGGTGGAGCGTGGTCAACCGGCAGCCGCTGCGCGCCTTCGATATTCCTCGAGACCTCGCGCTGGCGGTTTGCGACGGCAGGCCGACCGTGTTCATCAACTATCGCCTCGGCGGTCTGCAGGCCATCCGGATCTGAGAGTCGCGCCCGGGCCCGGGGTGGCGTAGACTGGGCTGGCGAGCGCACGCGCACCCGCGGCGCACCGGAGGTGAGTCCAACAGTACTCCTGGATATCCAGACCAACCTTCTGGTCGGCCACCTCTTCGCGCTCTCGGCGTGGAAGCAGCTCTGGAACCGGCCTGTCGAGCCCTTCGACCGGTTTTTCGCGCGCGCGATGATCTGGTCGGTCTGCTGCTTTGTCCCCGTGGCAGGCTACTTCTACTACGCCTACCCGGACTGGAGCCTGGTCTACATGTTCGACCCGGCCGGTGTGCCGAGCTGGGTCGGTCCGTGCGTCTTCGCGGGCTACGCCTCGGGGATGTTCTTTGGTTACCTCACCGCGGCGTTTCTGTTGTCGCGCGCGCGCCTGGCGGCGTTCGTGGGGAGCGCGCTCTTCGCGGGCTTCCTCAACGTGGCCATGTTCGCCGCGACCTGGGACCAGTACTGGCGGCTCGGCTCCGTGGCGGACTATCGCGCCGGCAAGGGCGTTCCGATCTTGTCCGACGCGGTCTTCATGACGCGCATGAATGTGGGCGGAGCGCTGATGGTGCTGGGCGCGGTGATCGTGCTGGCGCTGAACTGGCGCGAGCCTGCCGCGGGTGCCGGTAAGGCCGGCGGCTGAGGGCCCCGAGTCTCTCGACGCATTGTTCAGCGGTTCGCCAAGTGTTATCTTGGTTACCGCGTGATTGCCAGACGCGCCGCATTTGCACTCGTAGTCGTGATGGCGCTCGCCACGGCGAAGGCCGGCATTGCGCAACCCAACACGCCGCCGACAGCCTCTGCGGGCACGGCGCAGATCGTCGCCGTGGGTGTCGTGGCAACGCTGACCGCCGCGGCCTCCGACCCCGATGGAGACACGCTCACGTATGCGTGGACACGCCTGGGTGGCAGCGGAGCATCAGTAGCTCTGACCAACGCCAACACGGCAGCGGCGAGGTTCACGCCGACGCTGGGCGGCGATTACTCCTTCCTGTTGACGGTAAGCGACGGTGCGGGCAACACGGCGACCTCCGCTGTCACGGTCTACGCCACGGCCGTGGCCGAACCGGCGAGGCGCTGGGCTGAGCGGACGGTCGCGGGGCCGAACATTCGTCAGGACTCGCCGATGGCCTACGACTCGGCGCGGCGCCGCACGGTGCTATTCGGCGGGCTGAACCCAGGCGTTGCGGTGCTGGGAGAAACCTGGGAGTTCGACGGCACGGCGTGGGCCGATCGAACGGGCTCTCCGTCGCCGTCGGTGCGGTTCGACCACGCGATGGCCTATGACTCCAGGCGCGGACGTGTCGTGCTCTTCGGCGGCAACAACGGATCGTTCCTGGGGGATACCTGGGAGTGGGACGGCACGAGCTGGGTCGAGTTCAACGCCAGCCCATCGCCCCCGCCACGGGTGTCTGCAGCCCTGGCTTACGACTCGGGCCGTGGCCGCACGGTGCTGTTCGGCGGCAACTCGCTGGGCAACGATGTGAGCGACACCTGGGAGTGGTCCGGCACCGGCTGGAGCCAGATGGCCACCGGGGCGACTTCGCCTCCGGTGCGCGAGCAACACGCGATGAGCTACGACGCCAAGCGCGGCCGCACGGTGCTGTTCGGCGGGCTTCACGGATCACCCCTGGCGGACACCTGGGAGTGGGATGGCACGAACTGGCGGCAAGCGACTCCGGGCGCTGCGCCGGCCGCGCGCAGCGGCCACGCGATGAGCTATGACGCCGTGCGTCAAACGACGCTGCTCTTCGGAGGGACCGACAGCTCCCAGCAGTTCGACGACGCTCTGGAGTGGAACGGCAACCGGTGGGCACCGGTGACGCTCGCGGGGACTCCCCCTGCGGCACGCTCTCATTCGGTGTTCGCTTACGATCCGTCGCGAGGCCGGGCCGTGCTCGCCGGAGGCGGCGCGACGAGCCCCTTGGGCGACACCGTCGAGCTGGCCAATGGACCCGTGGCGGGGATCACTCCCATCTCGGTCTCCGCCACCGGGTCGAGCCAGACAACGGTGGGGACCGTGGCGACGGTCGCCGGCGTCGCATCCGATTCGTTCGGAGGGCCCATCACGTATGCCTGGACCCGCTCGGGCGGCACGGGTCCTCCAGTGACTCTGAGCGGCGCCAACCGCGCCACGGCGACCTTCACGCCGCCAGCTCCAGGCGACTACGCGCTCTTGCTGACGGTCGGCGACGCCGCAGGCAACACAGCCACCGCGGTCGTCACCGTCTACGGCTCTTCGGTCGTCTCGCCGGTGCGCCAGTGGGTATCAAACGCGGGGGCCGCGCCCGGAAGGCGCGAACAGTCCGCGGCGGCTTTCGACTCGGCCCGCGGGCGGCTTGTGCTCTACGGCGGACTGGATCCGGGCGTTGTCGTGCTGTCGGACACCTGGGAGTGGGACGGCGCCAAGTGGACGCAGTTCCCCTCCGTACCGTCCCCCGGCCCCCGTTTCCAGCACGCGATGGCCTACGACTCGAATCGCAGGCGCGTCGTGCTGTTCGGGGGCAACAACGGATCGTTCCTGGGCGATACCTGGGAGTGGGACGGCGCCGGCTGGACCAAGTTCGACGCGCACCCGTCGCCGCAACCGCGGCTGCTGACGGCCATGGCTTACGACTCCGCCCGCGGCCGGGCCTTCCTCTTCGGCGGACTGGACGT
>JACQFU010000517.1 GCA_016199905.1 Candidatus Wallbacteria bacterium | reverse complement strand
CCGAGCGCCTGGTTGAGACAGCGCTTGACCTTTCCATAGATCTCGTCGCGACTCATCATGGGAACCTGCTCCTTCTCCGCAGCAAAACAAACCTCGGGCCTACCGGCTCCGGAGGCGACGGGGGCCGCATTATACCAGTAACCAGGCGCCGATTCAAGAGTTTTTGGGCTGCGAGAACGCTCCCGGGCTGCGGGCTGGAGGTTGTAGCCTGTACGCTCGACAGCAACCGGCAGTCGCAGCCTCCAGCCCATACCAACCTCCAGTGAACCGGCGCCTCGTGATCGCGATGGTAGTGGTGCTGCCGGCGTGGCTCGTCATCGAGCTGGCGTTCTGGCCGCGGGTGGCAGGCGGCGCGGACATGCTGGCCCGCCTGGGTCTGGGCACCTTCACGCGAGCCACGGCCTATGCGCAGGCGCACTACCGATGGTTCGGCGCGGCCGTCGCGACGCAGCTGGTGCTCTGCTTGGCGCTGGCGACCGAACCTGTGAGCCGCGCACTGGAACTGCTGCTGGCGAGCGGAGGGCCGGTGCGAGGCGCGGCCTGGATCTCGATGGTCTGCCTGGCCGGCAGCCACGGGCTGGGGCTGGCCTTCGGATTCGTCTCGGGCCACCTGCTGGACCTCCAATACGGCCTGACGCAGCAGAGCACGTGGGCCTGGCTCAAGGAGCAACTGCTCGCGCGGGGGCTGTCTGCGGGATTCACTGCGGCGGCCGTGGCGGCGGCGATCTGGACGGCGCAGTCCTTTGGCCGGCGGTGGTGGCTGGCTTCGAGCGTCCTGACCGGCGCGGCGGTCGTCGGCGTGATGATGCTGCAGCCTGTCGCGATCGATCCTCTCTTCGACCACTACGCGCCGCTGGCAGGCAGGCCCGGCTCCGAGCATTTCCTCGCCCTGGCCCAGCGGGCAGGCTTCGATCCGGCGCGGCTCTCGGTGGCAGAGGTGAGTCACCGCACCACGAAAGGCAACGCCTTCGTCAACGGGCTCGGGCCCACGGAGCGGATCGCCCTGTGGGACACGTTCCTGGAGGCCTCGCGTGCCGACGAGGCGGAGCTGGTGCTGGCCCACGAGCTGGGCCACTGGCTGGCCGGCCACGTCCGCATCGGCACCGCGCTGGCCCTGGTGGCGATCCTGGCCGTGCCGATGCTTGGCAGCTTCGTCTTCCCTTGCCCCGGGCCGCGCGACGTGCCGGCACTGCTGCTGGCCCTGCTGCTCGTGAGGCTCTCGAGCTTGCCGGTCGAGAACGCCGTGTCCCGAGCCATCGAGGCCCAGGCCGACTGGCTCTCGCTGCGATTGACCGGAAAACCCGACGCCTTCATCCGCGCCGAAGAACAGCTGGCGCGCCAGAACCTCTCGGAGCCGGCACCCACGGCCGCGGCCGTCTGGTTCTTCTACACGCACCCGCCGGCGGCGGACCGCATCGCGATGGCCGAGCGGTACGCTCGTTCCCGCCCACGTTGACAGGGCCGGCGGATCGGCCTATCGTCAATAGACGTGGCGTATTTCCACATCTCCGGCCGGCCGCGGCCACCGCGGGTCTTCGCGGTGCTGGAGCCCGGCGAGGCGCCGCTCCGCGCCCCGGGCGCCCCGGGCGCCACTCGCACCACCGTGCTGCTGGCGGTCCCGCGGCAACCGCCGAAAAGACTCCGACGTCTCTGGCCCGCCGTCGCGGGCGGCTGCCTCCTGGCTGTGGCCGCCGCGATCTATCTCAAAGTATCCGGTGGACCCATCGAGTCCGAATTGCCCGTCGCCGCCCGTCCCGCAAAACCGGCCCGGCCCTCGATCTTCGCGCCCTCCAAGCCGGTCGTCACCGGCGAAAACTGGACCTATGGCCGCACCGGCAAGCCGCCGCACCAGACGGTCCCCTCCGCCGCCGCCCTGACCGCCTACCGCAACGAGATGGAGAAGGTGGCCGAGCGTCAGCGCAAGCAGTTGAGCGCCCTCCAGTAGCAAGCGGCGCTTCCGGGGGCTGCTTCACCGCAGCATCCGGATCGCCAGGCGGTCCAGGCGAGACTTCATCTGCTTCACGTCCGGCACCGGCGCAACGAACTTCACCTTCAACGTGACAGAGCCCGTCTGCAGGATGCGACTGTCGAAGGCGTGGTGGATGCACTGCAACTGCCCCTCTCGGAAGCCATCGGGGGCATTGTGGAACCACAGATCGCCGTTGGCCGACTGGCCGATCACCCAGACTTCAAAGGCGCTGCCCGGCACCAGATTCCGCGAACAGAGCACGACCTCCGCGGCCTCGCTCGCGGGCAGGGCGTTCACCTGAACGCGATAGCTCCTGTTGTAGACCGGGTCCTTGTCGAAGAAGGCCCATCCGCGACTGACCTTCGCCTGGAAGTCCTGACCGCCCGAGAGCGGCACTTCCAGCTCGACGACCTTCTGCCCCGGTCCAGGCACCAGCGAGGTCTCGCGCGTCATCTTCCAGCGCGCCGTCTCCAGACTCTCCACGCCGCTTCTCCAGGGCACGCCGAGCACCTGGCAGAAGAGGTCCGTGCGCCGCAGGTCCTTGAGCGCGTCGTAAAACGGCTGGGTCACGGCAAGCGACACCCGGTCCGCGAACTCCGATGTGTGCACGAGCCTCGACAGGCCGGCCAGCCGCTCCCGGTAGCCGAACTTCGCCAGGCAGCTCTCGATGCGCGCCGCCTTCTGCTCGCCGGTCGTGCTCCGATCGGCCGGGTGGAAGATGGATTCGCGCACGTCGTCGATCCCCGAGGCGCGCAGCTCGCGCTTGAAGTCGGAGAGAGTCTTCTCCGCTGTGGCCAGCGGCGACGCGGGGGGCGCCGCGGCCGGCTCCGCCGCCGGGACGGGCGCAGGCGCTGGACGGTGCCCGCTGGCCGAGTGCCAGAAGAGGCCGGCTCCGGCTACGGCCAGCCCGAGAAGGACGGCGTGCATCCCCGTGCGCCGAACCGGCACCTGCGCCAGATCCCGGGTCACCGTAGCTGGAGCCGCCCTGGCGACGCGCAAACTCGAGCTCGGCGAGCGCACGAGCGAGGAGTCGAGCCCCCGGAAGCCGGGCTGCAGCGCGGCGCGCAGCGCGCTCACCGTCGCCAGCCGCTTGGCCGGATCGGCGGCCAGGCTGCCGTTCACCGCCATCGAGAGCCAGGACGGCGCCGCCGGAAGAAACGTCTCGAGCCGCTCGGGGTCTCTCTCCAGCTTGGCCTCCATCAGTTGCTGAGTCGTCGCCGTCGGGAAGGGAAACAGACCGGTCAACGAACGGAAAAGGATGACGCCCGCTGCGTAGACGTCCCAGGCCGGCGAAACCTCCTCTCCCATGATCTGTTCGGGAGCCATGAAGGCAGGCGTACCAACGGCAAAGCCCTCCTGGGTCAGCCGCAGGCCGTGCTCCAGATGCTTGGCCAGACCGAAGTCGATCAGCTTCACGCGACGCCCCTCGAGGATGAAGATATTTTCGGGCTTCAGATCGCGGTGGACGACGCCGTTGGCGTGCAAGTATTCCAGCCCGTCCAACAGCTGCGCGGCGAGCAACGCCGCCTCGGCCGGCTCCAGCTGCCGCGCCCCGAGGTGAACGTTCCAGGTGACTCCTTCGACGAACTCGGTGGTGAGGTAGGGCACCTGGCCGGCCAGCCCGGCGTCGAACAGGCGAACGATGTTGGGATGCGCAAGCCTGGCGAGTATCCGGGCCTCCTCCTGGAAACGCCGGGCGGTCTCCAGGTCGCGGAACGCGTCGGCCCGCACGATCTTCACGGCGACCCGGCGCTTCAGGGAATGCTGGGTCGCCTCGTACACGCGCCCCATCGCGCCGGCGCCCAGGAGCCTGTGGAGGGTGTAGCGGGCGAGGAACTCCTCCGGGAGGTCCGTCGGGAGATCGTCTTCGTCAGCGAGGCCTGTCATTGGGAGTGTCGGGCCCATTCTAGCTCGCTCGACGGCCGATGCGCGGCCGGGCCGCGGGCGGTAGGATGCAGGTCGTGGAGCTGAAGGACCTTCACCTGAGAAAGCTGAGCCCTTGGCTCTGGGAGATCGAGCAGACGGGAGGGATGCTCGTGCCGGGGCGGATCTACACCAGCGAAGCGATGATGAACGAGCTTCGCTCCGATCAGTGCCTGCTGCAGGTGGCCAACGTCGCCCACTTGAAGGGGATCGTGAAGTACGCGCTGGCGATGCCGGACATCCACTGGGGCTATGGTTTCCCGATTGGAGGAGTGGCCGCCACCGACCCCCGCGAGGGCGGCGTGGTCTCTCCCGGGGGCGTCGGCTACGACATCAACTGCGGCGTGCGATTGGCGTCGACCGGCGTGATGTTCCACGACGTGGCTCACCGGCTCAAGGACATGGTGACGGCGCTCTATCAGGCGATTCCGTGCGGAGTGGGCAGCTCGGGCGCGGTGAAGAAGCTGGGCCGGCGCGAGCTGGACGACGTGCTCGTCCTGGGAGTTGAGGCGCTGGTGAAGAAAGGGCTGGCCTCCGAGCACGATCTGCTGCACGCCGAGGAGGGGGGGCGCCTGGCATCGGCGAACCCGGACAAGGTGAGCGATCGGGCCAAGGAACGCGGCGCCGATCAGCTCGGCACCCTCGGCAGCGGCAACCACTTCGTCGAGCTGCAGGTGGTGGACCAGGTGTTCGAGCCCATCGTGGCGCGGCGGCTTGGGCTGGATATCGGCATCATGACTCTCCTCATCCACAGCGGCTCGCGGGGATTGGGCTACCAGGTCTGCGAGGATTACCTGGCGTCGCTGGACCACGCGCTGCGCAAGTACAACATCCCCGTGCCCGACAGGCAACTGGCGTGCGCGCCCGTGGATTCGCCGGAAGGGCGCGACTACTTGGGCGCGATGTCGGCCGCGGCGAACTTCGCGTGGGCCAATCGCCAGACGATGATGGTCCTGGCCGAGCAAGCGTTGCAGAAGGCGCTCGGGATGGGACCGCGGGACCTGGACCTGCGGCTGGTCTACGACGTCTGCCACAACGTGGCGAAAATGGAGACGCACGACGTGGACGGTCAAATCCGCGAGCTCTGCGTGCATAGAAAGGGCGCGACGCGCTGTTTGCCGCCGGGCCATCCGCTGGTGCCCGCGGCCTACCGGGATCTCGGCCAGCCCGTGCTGGTGCCCGGCGACATGGGCCGCTACAGCTTTGTCTGCGTCGGCGGCGAGAAGGCGCCGGACTTGACGTTCGGCTCGAGCTGTCACGGCGCGGGCCGGTTGAAGAGCCGCCATCAGGCAACGCGGGACTCGCGTGGGCGCAACATCGCGCGCGAGATGGCCGAGCGCGGCGTGACGGTGATGGCGCGCAGTTACAAGACCCTTGCGGAGGAGATGCCCGAAGCGTACAAGGACGTCTCCCAGGTGATCGAAGTGATGCACGAGGCCGGCGTGAGCAAGAAGGTGGCGCGGCTGCGCCCCGTCGGCTGCGTCAAGGGCTGAGCGTCAACAGCCGGCCGTCGAGCAGCACTCTCAGCACGCCGTCGGGTCCGCAATCGATGTCGCCTGGAGGCTCCTCGCGGTGCACCAGTCCCCGGCTGTCGGCGATCCGTCTGGAGACGATCCGAGTGGGAGGAGCGAGAAGTTCTCCGGAGCCGGAGAAGACGAGCACCTCGCCGGTCTCTGGAGTCAGCACCCAGAGCCGATCCTGGCGATCGATTGCGAGCCGGCTCTCGGGCGTCAGCTCCGAGCAACGCCAGCGCCCCAGCTCCGCGCCGGACGCGTCGCAGACGGCGATGACACCCTCGAAGGGCAGGAGCTGGCAAATGCGATCGGCCGAATCGCAGGCGACGTCGGCCGGCGGCCTGCCCTCCCAATCGCGCACGATCCGGCCCGCGGCGTCTAGCACCATCAGCCCTCGAGAGTGGCCGACGGCCAGCCATCCGCTCCCGGGAAGGCGCGAGAGCGACACGGGGTTCTGCACCTCGCCGTCTTGCGGCCAGACCTGCCACTTGGGAGAGGCGGTCGAGAGGCGGACTAACTTTCTCATTCCCGGATCGGACATAATCACTCCATCGGGTCCGTCGAGCTCGATGGACGCCGAGGGGATCGGATCGGCATAGACCGGGCGGCCGCGGTACGTCGCGGCGCCGCTGGCGGCCGGCGGGGAGGCGACTGCGCCGTCGAGCCGGAAACGCCAGAGCGGAACAGGCAGCCACCGCAGCACCCAGACGAAGGGCGGGGACGCTCGGATGCCGGTCTCCCAGGTGTCCCAGGAAAGAGGCGCAATCGACGTGTCGGCCCGTACGCCGATGCGCAGCCCGTGCCCCGAAGGCATCGACTCGGCCAGCAGTCCGGGCTCCACTTGGGCCCGGGTAGGATCGTCCTCGCCCGGGCCCGCGATCCAGGCTCCACCCGGCCGCTGGGTCGGCTGTCCGATCAGCCCTCGCCGCACGGCGCAGTCCGGAAGACGCCGCCACTGTCCTCCCCAGACAGGCGAGCGCCACCAGACCTCGGGCGGACGGCCCGCGTGTCCCTGGCTGTCGGCGATCGCCAGAGGACAGTAACCCTCGAGAAAGACCCCCGACGCGCAAGCCTGCCGGTTGCCGCGCTCCACGGCCCATCGTCCCAGTTTCAACCCGACGCTGCCCGAGCCCGTCACGCGGAACTCGTAAGCCCCCGCCCGCGGAATCCGGGCCGAGCCCAGCCACCAGTCGACCGGACCCAGCTCTTCGTCGAGCAGCCTTCCTCCCTCCGCGACGGACGGCGCGAGCAGCCAGCCCTGCAGGGCGGCCACGTCCCGGGCGCTGACGGCCAGGAGCTTGGTGACCTGTCCTGCCCGCTCCAGGGCGACCTCCTCGCCCCGAGGATAGAGCCGCCGCAGATCGGAGGGG
>JACQFU010000516.1 GCA_016199905.1 Candidatus Wallbacteria bacterium | reverse complement strand
TCGTACGTCACGAGGTCTCGAACAAGACGCTCACCGAGATGATCACCGAACGCGAGGTGGTCGTGCAGTCGATGCGCGAGCAAGTGATGAGCACGGTCCACGAGTGGGGTCTCTCGGTGGACACCATCGAGTTCGCCGAGGTCTGGATCCGGAGCAAGGAACTCTTCGAGCATCTGCAGGCCGACTATCGGAACCAGGTCCGCTTGTCGGCGCAGAACTCCACGGCGGAGACCAACAAGGAGATCGCCGCCAAGCAGATGGAGAGCGACAAGTCGATCGCGATGATGACGGCCGCGGCCGAGCGCGAGAAGCGCGTCATCGCGACGCAGGAGGAGATGCAGGCCAGCGAGGCCGAGCTGGCCACTCGGCGCGCCGTCAAGGAGAAGGAAGCCCAGGTCCAGCAGCACCTCCAGCTTCTCGAGAAGGAGAACAAGCACCAGGCGCAGCTGGCGGAGCTGGCCAACTTGCAGCTCGTCAAGCAGCGGGAGTCGGAGGCCAAGCAGGCTCTGGAGCTGCTGGAGAAGGAGAACAAGCACCGGGCGCAGTTGCGCGAACAAGCGTTGGCCCACGAGCGCGAGCTGCAGCTGGCGCAGAACTCCATCGAGAAGCAGTCGCGCCAGCACGAGGTGCTGGTCGACAAGCTCGCCAAGGAGGAGGCGCTGCGACTCCAGGAGGCCAAGACCGCCGAGGCGCTGGCCGAAATGGCCGAGCGTGCGAAAATCGCCCAGGCCGAACTGGAACGTCAGCAGGAGGCCGTCAAGCTTCAGGCCCTGCTCGACGAGAAGGAGAACGATTCGAAGCAACAATCGATCGCCCTGGCCGCGGAGATCAAGCGAATGCGAGAGCTGGCCGAGGCGCAACTCGAGAAGGCTCGCCTGGAGGCGCAGGCCATCCTCGAAGTCGGCAAGGCCGAGTCCGAGGTGCTGCGGATGAAGGTCGAGGCGCAGAACGCCGTCACCCCCAACCAGTTGCAAGAGCAGCTGATCGCGAAGCTCCCCGAGATCGCCCGGTCCATGAAGATACAGGACATCCACTGGGTCAACATGGCAGCCAACGGCGAGAGCCCGATGAGCATCGTGCCCAAGAACATCCTGGAGCTGCTGACCATCTTCAAGGGCTTCGGCGTGGACCTGCAGGGCCTGCTGGGCCGCACGGGCGCCGGAGACACCGTGCCCGTACCGCCGCCGGCGGTGGAGGCTGGCGGAAAGAACTGAGAAAGCCAATCGGGGGCTTCGCCCCCGAACCTTGACCAGGGGGCCAGCCCCCTGGACCCCTTTGTGTGGAGAGACTCTCGCGTGACTTCGCAGCCTTCGAGGACACTCGAGAGCCTCTCTCCATGAAGGGGGTTGAGGGGGGGAAGCCCCCCCTCACAGGGCCTGGCGCGGAGCCCCAGCTTCCATCATTCCCTCTCCCACCTGTGCCGGCTGAACACGATGCCGCCGCCCTCGGGACGCCCGCTGCGAATGCGCATCACGTAGGCGCGGTCGTGCAAGTCGAACGGGCGGCGCGAGAGGTAGCTCGGGTACTCGTCGGGCCAGACGCCGACGGAGAGGAAGTAATCGCCGTCGAGCAGGTTGATGGACTCGTAGACGAGCGTCACGGTCCCCTCGCCCTCGACCTTTCCCAGCGCCAGCTCTCCGCGCGCTGTGTTGGTGCCGGACAGCCAGAGACCGTCGTTGCGAAAGATCTGGACACGGAAGATCGGATCCTCGACAGGTTCCTCGGCGCGGTAGCGAATGCGGATGCGCACGGGTTCGCCCGAGGCCAGCTCGGGAACGGCGGCGCCCGAGCCGTCGAGCACCTGGACGCCCGCGATGCGAATCTTCCCGAGCGTCTCCTGGGGAACGGCGGTGCCCTGAAGCAGGCGGTCGCCCTCGGAGATGCGCCGCGCAGAGCGCTCGGAGCTCTCGAGGTAACGCCGGATCACTTCGCCCGTAGGCCCCACCAGGGCCTGGCGACCGCGTTCCAGCAGCAGGAGCTTGTCGCAGACCGCAGTCAAGTCGCCAAGGCTGTGGGACGCCAGGACGATCGACTTACCCTGTGAAAGCAGTTCGCGGATACGGCGGAGCGATTGACGCTGAAATATCTCGTCTCCGACCAGCAGCACTTCGTCGATGAGCAAGAGGTCGAAGGGCACGTGGACGGCCAGGCTGAACCCAAGGCGCATCACCATCCCCGAGGAGTAGGTGCGAACGGGGTCGTCCATCGCGTCGCCCAAGCCCGAGAACTCGACGATTCGGGGGCGCAACTGCTCCAGCGTCTCGCCGCGCAATCCCAGCAGCATCGAGGCGTGGTCCAGGTTCTGGTTGCCGGACAGGTCGGCGTTGAAGCCGGCCCCCAGGTCGAGCAAGGTCGAGACGCGGCCGTTGACCTCGCAGCTCCCCGAGGTGGGGCGAGTCACGCCGCAGAGGATTCGCAGGAGTGTGGACTTGCCGGACCCATTGAGTCCAAGCAACCCCAACGCCTCGCCTCGCCCCAGCTCGAAACCGATCCCGTCCAGGGCCGTGTGCTCGCGATGGAACCGGGCGCCGGGCCCCGCCAGCAACTCCCGCACCCGCGCCAGCGGCGACGGATAGAAGCGATAGACCTTGCGAAGGTCCTGCGCCCGTACTAGCGGGGCGGACTCAGAGGAGGTCGGCGAAGTCTCCACGCGTCTCCTGGAAGATCCAGGCTCCCAGTGCCAATGCCCCCACCGCCGCCGCCGCGGACCAGACGACGGCGAGCACCGAGGGCAGCGCCCCGCCCACCATCGCCCAGCGCGCAGTCTGCAGGAAGCCGTCCATCGGGTTGAGCGCCAGCGCCCACTGCAAGCTCAGGGGCAACGCCTCCGACGGATAACAGACCGGCGTCGCAAAGAACCAAAACGGCAGAAGCGCCGCGACCGCGTGCGCCACGTCCCGCCCGTAGAGGTTGAGCGCGCTCGCCGCCAGCCCGAGCCCCAGCGCCATCATCGCCAGGAGCGCCACGGCCGGCGCCAGCGCCAGCAACCGCACCGGCGCCAGCCGGCCTGTCGCAGCCAGCACCACGACGAAGAGCGCGCCCGCGATGGCCGCGTCCGTCACCGCGGAGAGCACCACCGCCGCGGGCACTACCGATGGCGGGATCGCAAACCGCCGCAGCGTCGCCCCGTGATTGAGCAAGCTCCCGGGCGCGTTCTGCGCGGTCTGCTGCACGATCATCCACGGCAGCATCCCGGCGAAGACGAAGAAGCCGAACCCTATCCCGTTGGGGATTGGCGAACCCAAGGGCCGAGCGGGCCCGCCTGCCCCCCCGGGAACTCGAGCGCCCAGCAGCGCCGAGAAGATCGCCGTGTAGACCACGATCAGCGCCAACGGCGCCAAGATGGCCCAGATGAAGCCCGCGGCGGAGTTGGCGTAGCGTCCGAGGACGTCGCTCCTCCAGAGGCTAGCCACGAGGGCGCGGCGGCTCCAAACCTCGGCCAGGAGTGCCTTCATTTCGGCCAGACGTCCAGCTTCTTGCGCAGCTCGCGCTCCTCGGCCTGATGACTGTTGATCAACTTGAAGGCGGTATCGATCCGGAGTTGCGCCTCGCGCTTGGCCTGCTCGTCGCCTCGACGCTCCGCGTCGAGCCTCTGCAATCGAAACTGGGCAATCTGCTTCAGCAGGTCGAGGCGTTCGTTGAGGATCGTGTAGCGACGATTCAGCAGCTCGACGCGCTGGCCCTGCCCGGCCTTCTTGGCGGTCTCGAGCGCCTTTCGCGCCAGCTCCACGGCCTTCGTCATCGCGGAGGTGCGAGAATCGTGCTGGCGCGCCGTCTTCTCTCTCAAAGCGTCGATCTGCGCACTCGTGAAGGGAGCCTCCGGCGCGGATGCGAGACTGGTCTTGCCGGCGGGCACGGGCGCGGAGGCTGCCGGAGCCAAACGAAGAGCGGCCAGGAGCGTCACGGTGAGAAACACAGCAGTCGGGTTCCGGATCACGAAGGCCTCCGATCCCAATCTGGCAGCGGAGATCGCCGCCCGAGTCCGTGCTATGGTTACACGCCGGAATCGCCCAACGCAACCGATGTACGACCGCAAATCCAATTTGCGGCGGCACTCGGGCGAGAAGGCGACCGATGCCAAGGCCGAGCCTTTTCGTCGCATCCCTTGGCATTCAGGCACGATGGTGCGAGCAGCCCAGGCGCCTTGCGCGGAGATTCGTGGTGGATTACGATTCGGATCGTGGCCAAGGAGGTCGAGATGGGGAGCAACGTGACGTCGGTAGTCTGTCCGGTGTGCGCGTCGGAAATCGTTCGAATGGCTCATGTCTGCAGCCGTTGCCGGACTCCGCATCATGCCGATTGCGCCGGCTTCATAGGCCGATGCGCGGTCTTCGGCTGCGGTGGCGCGGCTTTCGAGGAACAGAGCCTCGGCGCCGCGATGCTGCATGTGCCCTCCAGCGAGGCCGACGCCCCCGAGAGCATTTCGGTTTCGAACACGTCCACGAAGCCCAAGCTGCGCCGTGGAATCGGAGGTCGCTTGGTGGCCGCATGTCGGCTGGCCATGGGCAATCCGGGCATCTTCCTGCCCCTGCTGGCACTGTCTGCCACGTGCAATTTCGCCTTCGGGATTCTGGCTGCCTTCGTGACGCCGCAAACGATCCAGTGCCTCCTGGTCATTCTGCTGATCTCGCGAGCCAAGGGAAAGGAGTCCTCCCTGGGATGGGCCGTCGGGGCGCTCGTGCGGCGGTTGCCGCGGATTCTGTGGAACTTCGTTATCGTGGGACTGACCGTCGGTTTCTTGATGAGCGTGGGAGGGATGCTCTGGATGGCGGCCTACAGCGCGTTCGGAAATCAGCAGGTCGTCGCGGGTATGGTGGCCGTTGCTCTGGGAGCGCTCGTTCTCTGGAAGAGCATGGATCGCGCTGCGGTGCTTCAGCTTTCGCAGATCGTGGCTGCGCTGGGAACAGAGGAGGAGCCCGGCAACCCGCGAGATCGCAGTGAAGAGCTGATCGGCGTCGGATATTGGCAAGCGTTTGCGACGTTCTTCCTCTTCTGCTTCGGAGGCGGGATGCTCGGCGGGGCCGTCGGGTATCTGAAGGTCATCCTCCTCTCCTCCCATGGACCGTTCGCGGCCTCGGCATCCTCCGTGCCGATGAAGGCGGCCTTCGATCTCTTCGGGCATGCCGTCGTCGGCGCCATGGGCTTGCTGGCCTCGACGTTCTGGATGCTCTTTTACCTGGAGGCCCGAAAGGCACGCCAGCCCCTGGACCTCGCCTTCACTTCCCCTGAGTTCGTCCCCGGGCCGGAAGAATCGGCCAGTTGAAGATTTCGCAAGCGGCCCCACACCCTGGCCGGGAGCGCCCGGCGTAACCGATGAACGACCGCCAATCCAACTTGCAGCTGCACCAGAGCGAGATGGCGGCCGGCGCCGTCGAGCTTCATTCCGCCCCTCTGACCTTGCAGGTCGAGCCGACCAGCGTCTGCAACTTGGAGTGCGGGATCTGCGGCCGGCAGTACTGGGACGCAACCAAGAACCCGCCCGGCGAGATGCCGGCGTGGGTGATTGCGAAGATCGAGCCGCTGTTGCCGCGCCTCGTGGAGCTAGTCGTCGGCGGCTACGCCGAGGCGACGTTGGCGAAGAGCCTGTGGCCGCTGCTGGAGGCCGCCAGAAAGGCGGAGTGTCCCACGCGACTCATCACCAACGGCACGCGACTGGACCTGGCGATGTGCCGGCGGCTCGTGGAGGCCGGATTGGCGCATCTCGTCGTGAGCATCGACGGTGCCCGCGAGCCGACCCTACGCAAGAGCCGCGGCATCGGTCTGGAGCAAACCCTGGGCGGATTCGATCGAATGTCCGACGCGGCCCGCGAGCTGGGTGTGGCGGCGCCGCGTTTCCAGATCAGCTTCACGGCCACGCGCAGCAATGTGGCCGAGCTGGCCGAACTGGTCGATCTGGCAGCCGATCGCGGGGTGACCGAGATCTCGGCTGGCCACCTGAAAATCTACTCGAAGGAACTCGACTGCGAGTCCCTGTTCCACGACCCGGCCGGGGCGCGGCAGCACCTGAAGCGGGCCCAGGAGCGGGCCGCAGCCAGGGGAGTTGTGCTTTCCGTGCCGGGGTTCGAGAAGCGCAACGCGGACTGCATGATGCCCTTCCGGATGTTGTTCGTGAAGTGGAACGGAAAGGTCCTGGGCTGTTGCAGCGCGGTGTTCGAGAACGACAAGTTCAACTTTCCCGTGGGGGATCTGAGCGAGAAGAGCCTTCTCGAAATCTGGAACGACGCCGCTATCCTGTCGTACCGCCGCGCCCAGCGAAGACAGGGCGAGTACCCGGCGCAGTGCGTCAACTGCGCTTTCCGGCACGACACCTACGAGGCGCACCTACGGCTGCTGTGAAGGCGCCAGTCCGCGGCCGAGTCTTCATCGTCGGCATCGACGGCGGGACGCTCGACCTCATCGAGCCGTGGGCGCGGGAGGGAAAGCTGCCGAACTTCCGCCGGATGATGGAGGAGGGCGTGACCGGCCAGCTGGAGTCGACCATCCACCCCCTGACTCCCCAGGCGTGGGCTTCTTTCCTGACAGGCCAGAACCCCGGCAAACACGGCATCTACGACTTTGGCGAGCGCGTGGAGGGCAAGTACGAGCTGACGCTGGCGACCAGCCTCTCCCGGCGCGGGACGGCGATCTGGGACCACCTGCGGGCCGCCGGGCGCACTTGCGGGATCGTGAATGTGCCGCTCACCTATCCGCCGGCACCCGTGCCCGGATTCATGGTGGCCGGAATGCACACCTCGGACCCGCGCCGCGCCTTCGAGCCGGCGTCGCTGTACGAGGAGGTGCGGGGGCGATTTCCGGACTACCAGATCGACGTGATGTCGTACTGGTACGACTGCTACGACCCGTTCCTGGAAGAGCTGGCTCGCATGCACCGGACGCGAGAGGCGCTGGTGCTGGACCTCTATTCCCGGCACCGGCCGGACCTGATGGTCGCGGTGTTCGTCAGCAGCGATCGGGTGTGCCACGCGCTCTGGAAGCAGTGCGACCTTCCGGGGACGGGCGGCACGCGCCGCGGCTGGAAGCACGCCAACGAGATCGAGCGGGTCTATCGCACGCTCGACGCCACCCTGGGGAAGGTGCTCGACGCAGCGGGAGACGATCCCGTAATTGCGATGTCCGATCACGGTTTCGGTTCGCTGGAAAAGGACGTCTATCTGAACAAGTACCTGGCGGACGCCGGCTTCTTGCGGTTCCGGGGGAAGCGCTCCGCCCTGGACAGGATATTGGGTCGGACTGGCAGTGAACTCAGTTCAGCGGAGCGCTCCTTCGAATCCGTCGACTGGGCGAGAACGAGGGCCTACTCGCATGGCCTCTTCGGCAACATCTACGTGAACCTGAAAGGTCGCGAGCCCGCCGGCACGGTCGAGCCCGGGTCGCAAGAGGAGAAGCTGAAGGACGAGATCGTCGCAGGACTGGCGGCGCTGACGGACCCCGAGGACGGCAGGCCGATCGTCGACCGGGTCTACCGCAAGGAGGAGCTGTACTGGGGCGAGTGTGTGCGACGCGCGCCGGATCTGCTCGTGCGAATGCGCAACTACGCCTACATCACACGGGGCGCCGCCGAGTTCTCGTGGACCGACTCCATCGTAAGCGCGCCGCTGTTGAACCACTCGGGGAACCACCGGGTCGAGGGGATCTTCCTGGCGCGCGGCGGCCCCTT
The DNA here is from genome assembly GCA_016199905.1 of Candidatus Wallbacteria bacterium. Classification (GTDB taxonomy): domain Bacteria; phylum Muiribacteriota; class UBA6191; order JACPRK01; family JACPRK01; genus JACPRK01. Next base: position 719 of record JACQFU010000516.1, on the reverse strand, counting down.
CAAGCGGGGCGCCCGGGTCGAAGGGGCGCACATCATGGACCTGGCGCCGACCGCATTGCACCTGATGGGCGAGGAGGTGCCGGGCGAGATCGACGGCAAGGTGCTCTCCGCGGCGCTGGACGCCGCGTGGCTCGCGGAAAATCCCGTTCGCGCTCGTGAGGCGCGCCCCGGCGCCTCGGAGGCGGCCCGGAGCAAGGCGGGTGTGAGCGAGGGCGAGATGCAGGAGCTACGGAAGCATCTGAAGGGTCTCGGGTACTTCAGGTAAGGGCGGGACAGCGCAGGCTGGAGCCTTGAGGGGGTCGACCCAAGCCTAACTTCCCCGCCGCCGCAGCAGCAGCACGGGCAGGAGCAAGAGCGCAGCGTAAAGGAACGGTGCAAGGTCCCCGCGCCCCGGCTCTCCCAGCGCGCAAGAGGCACCGCCGCCGCCGGACACTGCGGCCGTCGAGCGAGTGGTCGTGCCGCCGCCGGAGGCGTCGGTCGCGTTCACCGTGACCTCCTTCGGAGTGGAGCGGTCGCGACCGTCGTCCACGAACAGGCGGAACTTGTAGACACCTGCCGCGGGCGGGGTGAAGCTCAGGCGAGCCAAACGGGAGCTGGCCGCCGTGATGGGCAAGCCAGCGGTCTGCACCCAGCGGTAGACGAGCGCGTTCCCGTCGGGATCGGCGCTCTTCGTGCCGTCGAGAGTCACGGTCGAGCCGGCCCGAGCCGCGGGCGGAGTG
>JACQFU010000515.1 GCA_016199905.1 Candidatus Wallbacteria bacterium | reverse complement strand
TACAGTCCAAGCATCATGGTTCATGCCAAGAGGAAAGACCTACCACAGAGACACGAAGCCACAGAGGCAGAGAGAAACCTCCGTGTCTCTGTGCCTCCGTGTTGAAAGTCTTTCTCTTCACTGCCATGTTGTTTTGAAAACGATCTACTAGCGCCTCGTTCAAGAGCTGTTCGCCTTTTTCGAGCTCGCCGGGCAGGATGAATGCATTGGCGAGGTCCTTCAGCACCACGGCTCGCTGGAGGTCGTCGCCGGAGCGTTCCGCTTCGGCCAGGGCGCGCCCGTAGGTTTCCCGAGCTGCGGCGTGGTCGCCTTCGAGCCACAGGCAGATGCCCAGAACGTTCAGCGCTCGCGCCGCGATGAGGGGCGAACGCGCCGAAGACGCCAGTTCGGCGCCTCGTGAGACGAGGGCCTTCAGGTCGGTGAGCGGGCGCCGCATGTACGCGTGCCCGGCAAGCGCCACGATCAAGCGCAGTTGGTCGTCCGCGGACAATGCCGGACACTCGAGCGCTGCCGCCAGGTTGTCGCGCTCCAGCGCCAGTTCTTCCAGGTCGATGCGGTCGTCGTCCAGGAAAGCTCCCGTGTAGCGCTTCTCAGCCAGGTGCGCAAAGTGGCGCGCGTGCCGGGTTCGCACGTCCGCGGCCCCTTCCAACCGTTCGAGACGCTCCGACGCGTACTCGTGGATCGACTCCAGCAGATGGAAGCGCACGCCGCTGGTCGTGGAGACCGCCTGGACCATCGAGCGGTCCACCAGCGTCTGGAGCAGGTCTCCGACCCACTCCGCGTCCGGCACTCCCCCCACCTCGACAACGGCCTCGGCGGCCTCCAGGGTGCAGCCGCGAAACGCCGCGAGTTGGGCGAGCACGCGCCGCTCGGCCTCCGACAGCAGGTCCCACGACCAGTCGATGGCCCCTCGCAGGGTCGACTGGCGCGGCGTCAGGTCGCGGCGCCTGCTGGCGAGGAGGCGAAACCGCTGCGAGAGCTGGGCAAGCAGTTGCTCCACCGAGAGAATGCCCACGCGACTCGCGGCCAGCTCCAGGGCCAGCGGGATGCCGTCCAGGCGCCGGACGATCTCTTCGATGGCTGCGCGTTGCTCGGCAGCGAACGCAGCCGACGATCGGACCAGAGAAACGCGCTCCTGAAAGAGTTGTACGGCGCTCTCGACGTCGAGAGACGAGAGCCGGTAGGCGCGTTCGCCGTCCAGGCCGAGGGGCTCCCGTGACGTGACGAGGAAGCGGGTGTCGGGGCTCGCGGTTCGCCAGGCGCCAACCGTCGCGGCCGCATGGCGGACGACTTGCTCGAAGTTGTCGAGGATGACAAGCGGCGCGCCCCTGTCGGCCAGGTGGGCCCCAACGGCTTCGACAAGCGCATCGGCAGTCGCCCGCGCGCCGAACGGACAGCCAACGGCGCGCGCGGCCAACTCCGCGATCTCCACGGTCGAGGCGGCGCGGGTGAGATCGCAGAACGGGATCTCGGCCAGCTCCTGGCCGGAACTGGCGGCGAACCGATGGCCCAGCTCCACGGCCAGCCTCGTCTTGCCGATTCCGCCTGGGCCCAGCAACGTGATGAGTTGGCCGCTGTCGCGCAAGAGACCGAGCAATTCGGCCAGTTCAGACTGGCGGCCAAGGCAAGCGGAAGCAGGCCGAGGCAGCGTGACCCGGCAGAGCGGCTGTCCGCGCGCGGGCGGGAAGGTGCGCTCCCCAAGCGCCTCCGGCAGGATCTCGTGCAGGGTCTCCGGGACGGAGAGCCCCTTCAAGTTGTAGGAGCCCAGAGGCCGCACTCGGGCCCCAGCCAGGTCCGCGGCCAGCGCGGCTCGCACGGAGTCGCTGGCGATCACCTGCCCGCCGTGAGCGGCCGCCGAGACGCGGGCGGCGCGGTTGACCATCGGACCAAAATAGTCCATTCGGCCGGTGGTGGGATCGGGGACGCAATCCGGTGTGCCCAGGTGAATGCCCATGCGGACGCGCAACCCGCGATGCAGCACGACGCTCCGGTCGCGCGTCGAGACGACCGCCGCCGCCTCGGCACGCTCCAGCAGCGCGGGCGGCCAGGCGGCTTCGAGCAGCCGGACCTGACAATCGAGGCACCACCGCACCGCCGCAACCGGCGCCGGGAAGGCGACCATGAACGCGTCGCCCTCGGTCTTGACTTCGTAGCCGTGATGGACGGCGAGACGCTCGCGCATCAGCGCGTTGTGGAGAGCGACAGCCTCGCGCATTGCGCCGGCGTCGGCGTCCCAGAGCGACGTCGAGCCCTCGACGTCGGTGAACACGAGGACAACGCAGCCTGTCGGCGCCTCAACGAGCAAAGTGCTGCTCCGCCCGGGCGGACCGATCGAAGGCGGCAATGGTTCGCGGTGAGAGAGCAGGCGCCATCGGCGATCACGGTAGCATATGGGGGCAATGCCCATGAGCTAGTAGGAAAAGAGTTGTGGCGGGGCTCTACCCAGCTCCCCGGCAGAGGGCCCAGGCCCTCTGCACTCCCATTGGGCCGAGAAGCCTGTGACTGTTCATCCAGCCTGCGAGTACAAGCGAGAGACGGTCACGCAAACGGGGTCCAGGGGCCTCTGGCCCCTGGTCAGAGTTCGAGAGCGAAGCTCTCGAGTATCTGATTACCGGGTCGCGCTGAAGACATGCGGAAGCGC
>JACQFU010000514.1 GCA_016199905.1 Candidatus Wallbacteria bacterium | reverse complement strand
GGTTGAATACGACGCCGGCCAGGATTGTGTTCCAGACCGCACGGATCGGATAATCGTCTCGACCGCGGGCCCGATCGGCCTCCAGCTTCACCATCAACCTCTCGTCAGGGATGACGTCAAGCACGAGGCGCAGTCGCTCGAGATCGGAGGCGGTGTCGATGTGCTCCCAGCTGAAAATGTAGGGCTGTGATATACTGGCCATGAGCGGACTCTCCTTTGTTTTCTTGACTCCCCATTCTAACGAAGTGGGGGTGGAGAGTCCAAATCCTTTTTCAGGACTTTTTATGAGGAATGCAGGAAGTGAGGAAAGCAGGAAGAAGGCCGGACATCGTGTGCGCCTGACGCGATCACGCGTCGCATATCGAGCCTTGGCCGGCTGAAGTTCAAGATGAGTCCGTGCCGTCGATGCACGGCCTTGAGGTACGATCGAACGACGGCGAAGTGCGCGTCCTCGATGGCCCTGGCGGCCTTGAGCTCCACGACGAGCGTGGCCTCGACGAACAGGTCGAGCTCGTGATGGCCAACAATCCGCCCATCGTAGAAGACCGGCACGCGAAATTGTCGCTCGAAGCTCACCCCTCGCTTCCCCAGCTCGAGACACAGGGTATTCTCGTAGATCGACTCGAGAAATCCCGGGCCCAGCGTGCGATGAACCTCGATGGCTGCAGCGATGACTCTCCCCGAAAGCGCTTCGTGCTCGAGCATCTCCTGCTTTCCTCCCTTCCTGCATTCCTCAGAAGTTCTGAGGTTCCACGGTGGAGAACGTGCAAGGATAGCCCCCAGCGCGCCAGCCCGGTCAGCGACATCGGCTGACATCGTTTGCGAGAAAGTCCCGCAGGAACACCGCAGCCGCGGCTCGACCGCTACCCCCCAGGCCGCCTGGCGAAGGGCCCGACGTCCGCAAGCGTGTGCGACGGCCCACCCGTCGCATCGCGAGGAGAAGGAGAAGGGGCCCTCACTGGAGAGGACCGAACGACCCTGCTCCCCCCCCCCCCCGCCGGGCGCGTGGGGTGAAATCGGGGCGAATTCGGCAGATTGACGCCCATGCTGGGCCAAGGCCTGCATCGACGTGGGCCCTGGGGCTCTGGAGAATTGACCCCGTTCTGCTCACGAGAATTGACCCACCCGCTTTGTGCGGGCGGGCTCGGAATCGAGATCTGGCCTGGGACCGCACTTGAGGGCCTGGGTTCAGTGGCGCGCTCTTGATGCCGACGTCTCAAGTGGAGGACACGGCGATAGGGAGAGCCCTTGGCAGTCGAGAGCGAGGGCCCGGTGTTGATGCACCGGGTCCTCGGTGATCCAGGCAGTAGAAAACGGGGAACTTGCGAGTCAGAACGCGGCGACATGCACCGCGATGCTCTGAGATAGTATCGGCAGCCGTCGCGCTCCTGCTCAGGGGCCTGGGCCTGGTCTGGCCGTGTACTAGATCTGTTCCTCATACAGGTGCGGTGCTGGTGGGCCGAGTGCGGGAGCACGTTCCTCGTGTGCCGTCCTTGTTTTCACGGCCAGCGCTACTGCAGCGATGCCTGTCGGCAGAAGGCGCGCCGGCTGATCTTGGCCAAGGCCCGCAAGAAGTATCGTGAGTCGGTCCGGGACAGCCCTGAGCAAGCCGTTCGGGAGGCAGCGAGAGCAAAGCACCGGGTGCACCAGGCGGCGTTTCGTGGGCGCCTGAAGGCGAAGGCCGATGGTGCTCGGGTGAGGGGATCAGAGTTCCGCCGGAGCGAATCATGCTCCAAAATGGAAGGTGAAGGGGCAGCAGCGCAATACGCGCCCGACGCTCCATCGGCGAGGCCGTCGCCGGCGGCGACACCCGCAGGGGCCCGATTTCTGGGCGCGAGGTCCGATGAAACCTTTCGAGTACCCGTCACGCGAGGACAGTGCTTCTTGTGCGGTGTCCGCGGAGAAATCCGCTGGGTCGTCGACAAGTGCACCGGCACCCGCCGCAGCGCGTGGAAGCGCTTCGACCCGGAAGGCGACCCGTAGCGGGAGCGGCCGCCATACGATAGAGCAACGGCTCGAGGGGGGTAGTGTGGTCGGACACGACCTGGCGGACGGTCGGGTGGTGTACCTGGAGATCAAGCACCTCCTCACAGAGTACGCCGTCATCCTGGCCGCCGACCCCGCCGCCGAGGAAAAGCTCCTGGCATCCATTGCTCAGCACGGCCAGAAGGTCGCGATCTTGGTCGCGCGCGAGGGGCGTGACCGGGACCATGTCCTCGATGGGTTTCGGCGAGTCCGTGTCCTGGAACAGCTCGGTCGCGATGTCGTGGCAGCGGTCGTGTGGCCCGGCGGGACAGCAGAGGGTCTCGTGGAAGCGCGCCGTCTTCGGTCTGCATCGCGATCGGGTCCTCTGGAAGAGGGATGGCTTATCGAGGTCTTGGTGGACCGTCATCAACTGTCGTTGTCCGATATCGCACTTCGCATGGGAAAGACCAAGAGCTGGGTCAGCCGGAGGCTGGCTCTCGTGCGACAACTCCCCGATGATGTGCGGGAGAAGGTTCTTGCCGGCGCTCTGTCGGGATACATCGCGGCGAAGTGCGCGGTTCCGTTGGCGCGCGCCAACGCCGCGCTCGTGGATCCGTTCTGTGAAAGCGTGATCGCGCACGAGCTTTCCACGCGGCAAGCGGAAGTCGTCTATCGGCACCTGATTCGGGTGACGGACCCGCAGATTCAACGAGAGATCCTGGCACGTCCTGCGCGGGTCCTGGGGCCGGTGAGTCCGCCGGACGTGAAGCATGTTCCGCACGACCTGGCCATCGTGGAACGGGTCGATCGTTGGTGCCGGCATACCGCGAGCTTGCATGGGCTCTTGAGTCAGTTGCTGGTGGCCGGAGCCAGCGAGGACACGCTCGGGCAACTGGCCTTGGGCTGGAAGGACCATCGGGACATCACCCGCGGAGTGCTCCGCGATCTGGATCATCTTGCCGGCTTGGCGATGACGATGACGCCCGCGACGCAGACCAGCGTCGTCATGCCCGTACCCGATCGGAGTGCCGATGTACACGGTCGATGAACGCCGAGCCATCCGGGCTCTACGCGCGAAAGGAATGAAGGTGCGCGCCCTCGTGAAGGCGCTGAAGATCGCGCGCAACACTGTACGCGATATCGTTCGTGGTGGCGACGCCCAGCCGTCAGCGAGCCCGACCCTGCCTGCGGTCATCCAGACCGACCGTCCACTGGAGATCACCCTTCGCCTGCTGTTCAAGCGATGCGAAGGTTCCGCCATTCGCGTGCGCGAGTGCCTCCACAAGGAGTACGGGGTACGCATGGCGTACTCGACGCTGACCCGATGCATCCGTTCGCTGCGGCTGCGCCGGCGGCGCCGCGGTCAGGAGGCGCACGTGGTGATCGTCACCGGGCCGGGCGTGGAGATGCAGCACGATACCAGTCCGATGCGTGTTCGTCTCGGGCGAGTGATGGTGAAGCTGCATCTGGCCAGCCTGGTCTGCGGCTTCTCGCGGTATCGGTATTATGAGTTCTTTGCCCGCTGGCAGCGCTTCCACGTGAAGGTGTTCCTCGTGCGCGGCGTGCGCTTCTTGGGTGGAGTCGCGGAGTGGGTCCAGGTCGACAACGCCCGACTGATCATCATCCTGGGGGCAGGGCCGGACGGTGAGATCTCTCCCGAAATGGAGCGTTTCGCTGGGCGGCTGGGATTCAAGTTCGTGGCGGTGTACGCCGGGGACAAGGATCGCCAGGGCAAGGTCGAAAGAGCCCACCAGTTCGTGCAGCAGAACTTCATGAAGGGCCGTCGCTTCAAGGATCTGGCGGACCTCAACCAGCAGCTCCTCACCTGGTGCCGCGAGCTATTCCACAAGCGCGTCAGGCACCAGACCTTCGCCCCCGCCGACCGGTGGGACGAGGAGCTCGCCCACATGCGCACGCTGCCTGTGTTCATCCCTGAGCCTTCCCGCATCTGGTCCAGGAAAGTGGATGACTACGGGCGCGTGTGGCTGAACGGCTCTTCCTACAAGGTTCCCGATTCTCTTGTGTTCAAATGGATGTCCGTCCAGGAGACTGGCGACGAGGTGATCGTGATGGACGGCAGGAACGAGGTCTGTCGCCACCGCCGCACTCCGGAGTGCGAGCGAGGACACTCGCCACTGCCGGGAGAGCGCCGGGCCAAGAGCAGGCGCGCACCGACCAAGAAGCCGTCCGAGGAGGAAGTTCACCTCAGAAGCATCGACCCCGCGGTGGGCCAGTACTTGGATGCGCTGCGCAGCCGGCCGGTGCGGTACTCGTATGCCCGTCTTCGTCGACTGTGCCGCTTTGCGTCGCAGTACCCACGCGAGATCTTCGTGTCCACCATCGCCGCGGCTCTCGCGCGTCGCGCCGTGGACCTGAACCAGCTCGAGGGCGTGCTCGAGCAGAAGATGGGGCATCGCATTCACGCGGCCAGCGCCGATGACGGCCGCCTCGAGGAGCGGCCCGCGTACCGGAAGGGTCAGGTCACGCCGCATCGGCTCCAGAACGAGCCCTGGGCTGGGGACAACGGGGCAAACCTTTGCGTGGGGGACCAGAACGAACCGGAGCCTGAAGACCAAGGAGGACCATCGTGAGCGAGCGGGACCGGATCGAAGAGTTACTCGAGGAGCTGCGGATGCCCACCGCCCGCAACGTCGCTGGGGCGCTTGTCAAGGAGGCGCAGGAAAAGAAGAGGAGCTTCTCCTGGTACCTCGCACAGCTTCTGGAGCAGGAAGTTGCGGGCAGGCAGGTCCGTGCCACAGACAACCGGATGTGCGCGGCACGCTTCCCCGAGGAGTGGACCCTCAAGACGTTCCCCTGGGGACGCCAACCGGCTGTCGATCGCATGGAGATCATGGAGTTGGCGGAGCTGGAGTTCGTCCGCCTCGCGTCCAACATCGTCTTCATCGGCGATGTCGGCGTCGGGAAGAGTGGTCTGGCGATGGGTCTGGGGCGGGAGGCCGTTGGGGCCGGATACAGTGCCCTCTTTTGCAAGGTGCACGACCTGGTCGAGCAGCTCTACGCTTCCGTGATGGACCGGAGTACCGCGCGAGTCATCCGGCGGCTGGCGCGGATCGATCTCCTGGTCCTGGATGAGTTCTCGTACGTGACGCTCAACGAGGAACAGTCCAACCTGATCTTCAAGCTTATCGACGCCCGGTACCACCGGAAGTCGACCATCTTCACGACCAACCTGGGCTTCAACGAGTGGGGAACCTTCTTCAGCAACAAGGCGCTCGAGCGCTCTCTGGTGGACCGTGTCACGGATCAGTGCTACGTCGTCCGGATCGAGGGTCCAAGCCTACGACCGGGACCGCGGCCTTCGCGTGCGGCGGCCAAGTCCAAGGCGGGTGCACTCTCAGGACAAACGGGTCAAGGAAGGAAGAACAAGGAGATCTCGACGTCGTCTGGTCAAGCGGCTTGAGTCGTTCAAGAGCGGGCGACGCGGTCGGACTGTGTCCCACTCAGCGCGCTGGCGCCACTGGCGAACGCGCATCCGGATCGTCGCGATCCTCGATGCCATCGGCCGGCTGCAAGAGTTCCGCGTGCGGGGGCCGCGTCTTGTCGGCCCGTGCCCGATCCACGGAGGCGACAACCCGCAGGCCTTCAGCGTTCATCAGGAGCGAAACCTGTGGTTCTGCTTCACGCGCTGCCGGAGGGGCGGGAACGTCGTCGACCTGGCCTGGCTGCTCTCTGCTCAATCCTGGCCGCGAACCGCCCGCTGGCTAGAACAACTGGCGATGGCCTCCCCGGATCTCACCCCGCTGGAGACGTCGCAAACCGGCCACGATCCAGGTGAGCGTTCCCGGCTGTTCCGTCCCTATACGCGCCACCTCCTGCTGGATCCGGCGCATCCCTTTTTTCGGAAGCTCGGGCTGACGCCGGAAACCGTGAGTCGTTTCGAAGCGGGGGCGTGGCACGGCAAGGGCCTTCTGCAACGAACGGTCGCCGTTCGCCTGCATGACCTGGAAGGCAATCCGCTCGGCTACGCGGGCCGCCGCCTGGATCCAGCAGAAGTCCGCGATCGCGGCAAGTGGACCTGGCCTCCCCATTTTCCCAAGGGTGACGGCCTGTGGAACTGGCACCGCATCGACCCGGACGGTCCGGCGGGACTCGTCCTTGTCGAGGGTCCGTGGAGCGTGATGAAGCTCTGGCAGGCAGACGTCCCCAACACCGTGGCGCTGGGCGGAGTCTACGTGACCCAGGCTCAGCGAAGACTTATGGCGCGTGCGCGCCAGCTCACCCTGTTCCTGGACGGCGACGAGGTAGGCCAGGCCGCAACAACGCGTCTGGTCGCCCAGGGCCTTCACTCCCGTTTGCGAGTCATTCAATGCCCGTCGGGAACCGATCCGGCAGACCTGAGCGAAACCGCGCTTGCGAGGCTTCTGGAGCCGATTTGACGATCACTTCGCAAAGAGGGGGGGGTCAATTCTCGTGAGCAGAACGGGGTCTCTTTTCGTGAG